>JAQVLS010000037.1 GCA_028704035.1 Desulfotomaculaceae bacterium
TTGGTATTGCTACGCTGTCGGGAGACGCGTTTGGCGAGATAACAGGTGAAAAAGACGCCTCAGGTTTGCGTGAGGATGATGTGCGTACGGTGCTGCCGCATTTTCGTGGGAAAATAATTCAGGTACCACCGATGACATCGGCTATTAAGCTGAATGGAAAAAAATTATATCAACTGGCCCGGGCCGGCATTGAAGTTGACCGGCCGGGGCGGGTAGTTAATATAAATTTGCTGGAATTTATCAGCGGGTACGATTGGGGCACACCCCACCCACGAGCCTTACTGCACTTATCCTGTTCCAAAGGCACTTATGTGCGGAGCCTTTGTCTTGATATAGGATCCAGACTGTGCTGCGGGGCTTACATGTCTTTTTTGGTAAGGACAGCGGTAGGTCCTTATAGAATATCTGAGTCGCTTACCCTGGAAGAAATTAAGGACTTAAAAGTGAAAAATACCTTAATAGAAAAGGTTATCAATATAGATCAAGCGCTTTCTGCCCTGCCGGCTGTTCTGGTCAAAAACGGGGCAGTCCCGGCAGTACTGTCGGGGGCTAAACTATATCCGCCCGGCGTGGCGCAGTTGCCCGAAGGGCTAAATGAAGGCGACCGGGTCCGCCTGGTCGGGCCGACAGGATTTTTGGCTGTGGCGGAAACGACTAGTGACACGCAGGATATTGCGCGTTTGGTCTTTAAGCCTGTTTGTGTACTGCCAAGGTAAATTAGGGGGTCTACATATTGCATATATACAACAGCTGGGAAAGCCTCAAGAGCAAGCATGATAATATTGTGATTGGCCTTGGTAACTTTGATGGTGTTCACATCGGGCACCAGAGATTAATTAAGGATCTTGTGATAATGGCGAAAGAAATTAACGGCACACCGGCTGTGTTTACCTTTCACCCTCATCCGCTGGCCGTATTGAAGCCTGAAAGCTGTCCACCCCAGCTATTGTCGCAGGAATACAAACAGGAGATATTTGCCAGGCTTGGTGTAGAAGTACTTTTGACTATTCCTTTTAACCTGAAATTGGCCGCTCTTTCTCCGGAAGATTTTGTTAGTATGGTATTATGTGAAGAAATCGGCGTCCGTGGTGTTGTGGTGGGATATAATTATACGTTTGGGCATCGCGGCCGGGGAAATCCTGAATTGTTAAATGATCTTTCTGAAACATATGGTTTTGCCCTAAAGGTGGTCCAACCGGTTATGGTTGAAAGGCAAACTGTCAGCAGTACGATGATCAGACGCTTGATTAAAATAGGTGATGTATCTGGGGCTGCAAAATTATTGGGATATTACCCTTTTACTGGGGGGAAGGTTGTAGTTGGGGAAAAACGTGGCCGAACACTTGGTTTTCCCACCGCCAATCTGGAGATCGATCAAGAAATCCTGGCGCCGGCAAACGGTGTGTATGCAGCGAAAATTTATCATAACGGCGATACGTATTTCGGCCTGGTTAATATCGGGGTTAAACCAACTTTTCACGGCAAGAAAAGAAGTATTGAAGTTCATTTGCTGGATTTCTGCGAAGACCTCTATGGGAAGCAAATAAAAGTCAGTTTTATCGGGCGTATCAGAGAAGAAAAAAAATTTGCGTCCCCACACGAACTGATAAAGCAAATTGAGATGGACATCCATGAGGCCAGGACGGAATGGTCGAAAGCAAGGGAATAAAAAGACTCCCACCTAAATATATTTCCAAGGGGCAACATTTACATGAATACCGGATTATGCTACAATTAACGCGTTAACAGTCCCGAAAAAACAAAAGGAGACGTTAACATTGGGCATACCCAAATTCGACTTTGCGGATGAAGAGATTAAAAAATGGCTTAACCATATCGCCTTAATTTGCCTTAGTGAGGAATTTCAGTCTCTGAAGAGGGAACTTGAAACTATTTATCTCCAGGCGAATGTGGATAATGTTCAGTTGGCGGCATTTGAAGACGCCCTTTATGCCTTTCTCAACCAGGATGAAGACGAAAAAACGCATCCGGTCCATGCTTAGAAGGTTTGGTTAAAATGAAGGTAATTATCACCGAGCATGCCCGGAAGCGGCTTAAAGATATGAGGCAGGAAAAAATTACGGTTGTGGATATCGTGTGCGCCGCCAATACTATTCCGGGAAGGATCCCAACAGCTACCAGGTTTCGCGGGTTTTTTGCTAAATCCGGCCGGATATTTGACTTGGTCGCCAAGGACATACCGGGCGGTCGCCTGGTAATAACTATAATTGGGAAGTAAATTTTTTCTAGTGAACTGCAGGCTAGGGGACTTGTTCTCCAGCGGTTTTCTTGGCCTGTGGCGATTTTAACAAAAGGAGGTGACGGCATGGCCTTGACCACTGAAGAGAAAAATGAGGTTATCTCGAAGCACAAAATACACGAGAATGATACGGGTTCCCCGGAAGTCCAGGTAGCGATATTAACAGTTAGGATTAATACCCTTACTGCACATCTGAAACTTCACAAGAGTGACCACCATTCACGGCGGGGTTTGTTGAAAATGGTTGGTCAGAGAAGGGCTTTGCTCAATTATCTGCGAGATCGTCATTTTGATCGATACCGTTCCTTAATTGAAAAACTTGGTTTAAGGAAGTAGACACAATAAAGCGGGTTATACCCGCTTCTTTGTTATAAGTGGATAATGTATTTTTTGTCATATAAGAAGGAGATAATAGAAAATAGGTCGAAGATATAAAAGTTATTAATTTTGCTTAATTTTTACAGGAGGATGTACCATATATGTTAGAAAAACCGGTTTTAAAAAGAGAAATCATGATTGGCGGTCGCCCTATGATACTGGAGACCGGCAGGCTGGCGAGGCAGGCCGGCGGAGCGGTGTTTGTCCGTTACGGTGATACCGCAGTTCTAGTTACAGCTACTATGGCCGACTTTGTCAGGACAGGTATTGATTTCTTTCCTCTCACCGTGGATTATGAAGAGAGGTTTTACGCTGTTGGAAAGATCCCAGGCGGTTTCATAAAAAGAGAAGGCCGTCCCAGTGAAAAAGCAGTTCTTTCCTGTCGGCTGATTGACAGACCGATCCGGCCATTATTTCCAAAAGAACTGCGCAACGAGGTTCAGGTTATCGCATCAATATTGTCGGTGGACCAGGACCATGCTCCAGAAATAGCGGCGATGGTGGGCGCGTCTGCGGCGTTGCATATTTCTGAAATTCCGTTGAAACAACCCATAGGCGGTGTGATAGTAGGCCGTGTGGACGGGGAATTTGTAATTAACCCGGTATTGTCCCAGACCGAGAAAAACGAAATGCATCTGGTGGTCGTCGGTACCAGTGACGGGGTGATGATGGTTGAAGCGGGGGCAAATGAAGTCCCGGAAGACGTGATGCTCGCAGCCATATCTTACGGCCATGGGGTGGTATCCGAGATTGTGAATTTTATAGAGAATTTTAGGGAAGAAGCCCTGGCCATGGGTCTGGCCAAAGAAAAGATTGTCCCTGAAATTGCAGAGCCTGAGAATGAAATGCTGAAGGCTGTCACCACCACCGCTACAGAAAAGCTGGACCAGGGAATCCGCAGGTGTATCGGCGAAAGGCTATCAAAACACGCGAGGGATAATTGCCTCGATGAAATAAAAGCTGAGATACTGCAGCAGTACCTGGAAGAATACCCCGAGGAAGAAAGCGCTATCAAAAAAATAATGGGCTCAATTGAGAAAAAGATAATCCGTCAGATTATGACCATCGAAAAGATGCGCATCGACGGGCGCGCTATAACTGAAGTGCGGCCCATATCGGTTGAGGTCGGTGTGCTGCCGCGCCCGCACGGTTCCGGTCTCTTTACCCGCGGCCAGACCCAGATCCTCTCAGCGATAACACTGGGCACCATTTCGGAAGAGCAGATCCTGGACGGGTTGGGCGTTGAAGAATCCAAACGATATATACACCACTATAATTTTCCTCCCTACAGTGTTGGTGAAACGAGGCCGATCAGGGGCGCCGGACGGCGTGAAATCGGGCATGGCGCCCTGGCTGAGAAAGCCCTTTTACCGGTTATACCGGCGGAAGAGGATTTCCCATACACCATCCGGATAGTATCGGACGCTCTGGAATCAAACGGCTCGACGTCCATGGGCAGCGTGTGTGGCAGCTGCCTGGCTTTAATGGACGCAGGCGTCCCCATTAAAGCGCCGGTGGCGGGTGTGGCCATGGGATTAATCGCGGAGGAAAACGTTTTTACCGTCCTGACGGATATTCAGGGCTACGAGGATCATCTCGGTGATATGGATTTCAAGGTAGCTGGAACGGAAAAGGGCATTACAGCCCTGCAAATGGATATCAAGATACCGGGTATTACCAAAGATGTGTTCAAACAGGCGCTGGCCCAGGCCTATGAAGGCAGAATGCACATTATGGGGAAAATGACGGAAGTGTTGCCGGCCCCAAGACCCGAGTTGTCGCCAAACGCCCCGAGAATTATCCACATAACTATTGACCCGGATAAGATCAGGGAAGTCATCGGTCCCGGTGGCAAGATAATCAAGAAAATTGTGGAAGAAACAGGCGCAGATATTGATATTGAAGACGACGGCAAGGTTTTCATCGCCTCAGTCGACCAGGAAAAAGGCAAAAAAGCCCTGGAAATTATCGAGTCCATCACCAAAGAAGTGCATGCCGGTGAGATATATAACGGCAGGGTGACACGGGTCACAGATTTCGGCTGTTTTGTAGAAGTTGTTGCCGGTATTATGGGATTGCCGGGCAAAGAAGGCCTAGTGCATATTTCCCAGCTTGAGCATCACCGGGTGAACAAGGTGGAGGATGTGGTCAAGGAAGGAGATATGATCATGGTCAAGGTGATCGGTTACGACAATCAGGGCCGGATGAAACTTTCCAAAAAAGACGCCATGCCGCCACCGCCCGTCCAGGAGGGTAAAGGCAACCGTTGTGACCGCCAGTTCAAGCGCAGGGATAGCGCCGACGAATAGAGCTATCTTTAAAAACTGGAAAATAAACAAGAAACCTCACATATTGAGGTTTTTTTGTTTTCAAAATAATTTCATCCCACTCTGCATAATGTAATTCTAAACGGGTTGTAAGGGGGATGAACTGCAAATGTTTTGTATTGTTCTAAACAAAAAGGGGATTAGATCCGGCCTATTGTTTTTTATTTCTTTGCTGTTGGTTGGGGTGGCGCTTGTAAAATCGTGGGACGCCCCGGAAAAAGCCGTAATGACGCCTGTTTATCACGGCAGTGACGCAGATAAAAAGATAGCATTAACCTTTAATGTCGTTTGGGGAGAAGAATTTATCCCCCAGATATTAAATATTTTAAATGAAAACGCTGTGCAGGCTACCTTTTTCATGGGTGGACAGTGGGTGGATGATTTTCCCGAGCTGATTGGAGAGATTGTCCAGGGCGGCCACGATTTAGGTAACCATGGTTACTCCCACTTGCACCAGGAAAGGATTTCCAAGGCGGCGAATATTGAAGAAATCAAGAAGACTGAAACGTCAATTTTTAATGCCACCGGAATTAAGACGAAGCTGTTCGCGCCTCCATACGGGGAAAAAGGCGATGTGATATTAAAAGCGGCAGAAGAAGCTGGTTACACCACAATCTACTGGAGTATCGACACTATCGACTGGCAGCGGCCTGATCCTTCTGTAATTGTGGATCGTGTGCTGACAAAAGCGCATAACGGGGCTATTGTGCTGATGCACCCGACAGCCCCTACAGTCCATGCGCTACCTAATATAGTCAGGGAGCTCAAAAAACAGGACTACCAGTTGGTAAAAGTCTCATCCCTTTTAGAAGCCCTCAATAAAGAAAACGACCAGGCAGAAGAAAATTAAGGGAAAAGGCAATACACGAGAGGAACCAGTAAGGCTGTGTTCGAAAACCAGAAAATAGGAGGCGTGAGAATAAGAGACGTGGAGACGCACTCTTTATCTCTTTTTTAACCGGCACGTGAATAACGAAGGCCATGCCCTCATTTCGTGAAAGGTTTAAAGCCCCATTTTGTTAAAGGAATTAGTGCTAATTTGTTGAAATGCTAAAATTAACGGGTGTAAAGAGGGGGTTTAAGATATATGGAGGGTGGTAGCGCCTTTATGGTTATACCTATAATAGTTATATATGTTTTCATAGCTGTAGTAGCCTGGCGATTTATGAGGGCCCATGAATCAATTGCGGAATCCGCCAGGATTATTGCAGAAAATTTAAAAAAGGGGTTGCAGGAACGTTAAATTTTTACTTATTTTTAACTGATCAAGTCTTCTAAAAAACCAGATCTTGTGTCTGACCGTGATGTAAAAAGGAAGGGCGCGCTCAGGTTGTTTTTTGAAAGAAATTTATAAAACGGCCGCAAAAAGGATATGACTTATACTATAACGAATACCTTTGGTGACGAATAGTTCAGGAGGTTTTTCATTTAATGTATAATTTAGTTACCATGGACAACAACACGAAGGTCCTTTCAGAGAAAGTGCCTCATGTCCGCTCGATTTCCGTAGGTTTTTTTGTGGATATAGGCTCCCGTTATGAGACGCCTGATATAAATGGGGCCTCACACTTCATAGAGCACCTGATGTTCAAGGGGACCGGCAGGAGGACCCCCAAGGACATAGCTGAGGAACTGGATGCTGTGGGGGGACAGTTAAACGCTTTTACTACCAAGGAATACACATGTTACTACGCCCGGGTACTGGATGAGCATTTTGATCTGGCGGTAGACCTGCTGGGGGATATGCTTTTTGAATCGAAGTTTGATCCTGCTGATATAGACAGAGAAAGAAATGTAATTATCGAGGAAATTAAAATGTATGAGGACACGCCGGATGAGCTTGTGCACGATATTTTTGCGGGCTCGATCTGGCGGGGCCATTCCCTGGGACAGCCTATTATCGGTACGGCGGATGTCATAAACAGCCTTTCCAGGGACAGACTGTATGACTACTATAAAACACACTACAACCCGGACAGGATGATCGTCGCCGTGGCGGGGAATATCAGCCACGACGCGGTAATGGACAGGCTGCACCCGATTTTTGAAAAAAGAGTGGGGAAGGAGCACCCAAGGCAGGTCAATACACCGGCTACACAGCGCCGGGTCACCTGCCGCAGTAAAGATACTGAGCAGGTCCACCTGATCGTCGGCGCGCCTGGATTGAAACTGGACCATGAAAAAATATATGTGATGCAGATAATAAACACTATCCTGGGCGGCGGCCTTAGCTCCAGGCTATTTCAGGAAATCAGGGAACAAAGAGGCCTGGTTTATTCAGTATATTCATACCACAGCTCTTACCATGACACAGGGCTTTTCGGCGTGTACGCCGGATTGAGCAAACAAAACGTGGACGAAGTCCTGGCGCTGATATTCAAACAGGTGAAAGATATCCAGGTTAACGGTGTGCAGGAAGAGGAATTGCGCAGGGCCAAGGAACAACTAAAAGGCAACCTGTACCTGAGCCTGGAAAATGTGAACACGAGGATGAGCAGGCTCGGGAAATCCCAGCTGTACCTGGGCAAGGTCGTCACTCCCGAAGAAATCATAAACAGGGTGAACAGAGTAACCATAAGCGATATCCAGGAGCTGGCAAAAGAAGTTCTAGACCCGGAAGGTTTTTCCCTGGCCAGCATCGGACCGTGGGATGACTGCGGTAGCCTGGAAAGGACAATTGGTAATTTGTTGTAAACCTTGGCATTAATTAAAGGTGGAAAGCAGATGGATTTTTCAATCAGTGTTAAGGTGAAGAGGGTTTCCCAAGTTGCGGGGGAAGCCCTACCCCTGCCTCAATACGCCACTGCCGGGTCGGCAGGCCTGGACCTGCCTGCCTGTCTTGGGTCCCCGCAGGTTGTAGCGCCCGGCGCTAGGGTTAAAATACCGACCGGCATAGCCATTGAAATCCCGCACCGGCACATTGTCGGGCTGGTTTTTCCCAGGAGCGGTCTGGCTGCCAAACACGGTATCTCGCTGGCCAACGCAGTTGGAGTAATTGACAGCGACTACAAGGGTGAAATTATCGTGGCTGTTTTGAACCAGGGAGAAAGTGAATATGTAATCAAACCGGGAGAGAGAATAGCCCAGCTTGTATTTGTACCGGTTTTCAAGGCTGCTATCGAAGAGACTCATGAATTAAAGGAGACCGACCGGGGAGCGGGCGGCTTCGGCTCAACCGGAAAATAATCGGTTTAACCTATGGGATTTCATAAAACCATCCTGTCCTTAACCGGACGGGATTTTTTTGTTTTATTTACGATTCATATTTCAAGCCTGTCCATAATAAATTATTCTGAGGTGAAAAATATGGCAGGGGTAATGATTTTCAGCCTGGCAGTTCTGTTGCTTGTAATATTATCGCTAAGGGAAAGAGTGTGCCAGCGCTATTTGCGTGAAAAGGACTGGGGTTTTATCGGTGAAGCAAAGTCAAGTCAGATATCGCAGGCTCTGACCAATTTGATCGGTGTTGCCGGTGGCATATATCTAACGCTGGTAATTCTGGTCGCCTTTTTGGAGCTTCAGATTCCCGGTAGGATAAGTATTGGCGAGGTAAGCCTGGAGCCCCTGGCTGCAATATCTATCTTTATTTCACTGGTGCAGCCTTATTTTTTTAAGGCGGTAAACGCTTGGAAACGTCTTTAGACATAAAATAGGAGGGTTAAACGCATGAGAATGGGTGAGCTTGTTGGAAAAGAAATAATAAATATTAATAACGGGCGGCGTCTGGGTGTAGTAGGGGATTCAGACATGAATGTCGATATTGAATCGGGTGATATCCAGTCGATTATACTTCCGAGAAGGAATAATTTGATCAATTTATGGGTGGACAGGCAGCATCTGATTATACCGTGGGCTTCGATAAAAAAGATAGGTACAGAAGTTATCATTGTCGAGCTGGATCAGACCAATCCCCTTTATCAGCGTTTTCCCATGTGAAAAATTATCGGGAACTTTCCTTCTGCCATAAAGTAATACTCATAGGAGAGGTGTGTCCCCATTTTCGCTGACAAGATACATATACAAAAGTCATGAAAACTCCAATGCAGCATGGAGTTTTTTTTATCATGTTTTTGTTTTAAACAGGTGTTATTAAGAACGCCTTTGATTGACATACTAAAACATGAAATATGAAAAATGGAGGCACGGCATGGCCCGACAGCACAGAGTGGAGATAATAAAGAAAATAGGTGAACTGAGAGGATCTTCGGTAATCTGTTATATAACCGGGGACCGCGATAATGTAAGTACCAGGATAGCCCCTGATGTGACGCAGGTTTTTTATAGACACCTGGAGATGTATGGGGAAAGCCGGCAGGTCGATTTGATCCTGTACACACGCGGAGGTGATGTGCTTACACCCTGGCGACTGGTCCATCTAATTCGCGAATACACAGATAAGTTTTGTGTCCTGATACCTTTTAGATGTTACAGTGCCGGAACGCTGCTGTGCCTGGGCGCAGATGAGTTAGTAATGAGCAGGATGGCGGAACTGGGCCCTATTGATCCCAGTGTGGTCAATGCTTTTAACCCGCAGGATCCAAATAACCCAAGCGCCAGGATCCCGGTTAATATTGAAGATGTTTACTCATACCTGGCACTGGCCGGAGAAAAGGCCGGTGTCTGCAGCAGTGACCAGCAGGTAAAAGCTTTTACCATCCTGGTGGAAAAAATACATCCACTGGCTCTTGGGAATGTTCACCGCAATTATATGCTGATCCGGTCGATGGCCAAAAAAATGCTGGCTATGCATCAGCAACCTTTGGCGGAAGGGAGTATAGAGCACATTGTTGATAACCTTACTGAAAAGCTATATGCCCACAACCACATGATATCGCGACGGGAAGCAGCTGATGAAATCACCCTTCCAGTAGTCAAACCGGAAGCTGGACTGGAACCACTGATATGGTCCCTTTACCTGGACTATGCCGAAGAACTGTCTTTGTCCGAGCCGTTCAATCCGTCTGAGCACCTCCGGGGAGTAAGGTGTGAATTTGAGGTGACAAGCGGTTTTGTGGAATCGATAAACGGCTCGGACGCGTTTGTTTTTTCAGGCGTCCTGGAGAGGCATGACTATCCTGAAGCGGGACAGGTCAAGGTGAATATCCTGAAACAGAGATGGCGGACAATATCTTAAATGAAAGGCTGTACATTATACTTTTTAGGAGGATAGTATATGGGCAACCAAGAAAGCTTTATTAAAGATGTCAATGTGGTTTTTAACTATCAGTCAGACGGAACAAAATATTATCTTTTGACCGGCGGCACAGGATATCCGCTTGCTGAATTCAGTTGCCACCTGCTGCCGGTGGGCGGCAACAATGGAGCCGTTTTGGTGGTACCGGAGATGAGACAAAAAACCGCAAACATTACTTCCAATACGCAATTTTAAATTATTAAATTATTGACATATTTTTTTTTATATATGAAAATAAGTTTTGTATAAGTCATACCGTGGATTTTTATTTTTTTGTAAGGGGGTACCAGGTTGATAGAAGTAATGGTTACTGGAGCGTGCGGGAGGATGGGCCGCGAAGCTGCCAGAACTGTATGGATTGCCGATGACATGGTATTGGCCGGCGCCGTTGACAGCCGGGGCGAAGGCACAGATATCGGGCAGATCATCGAATGTGGCAGAACAGGTATAAATATTGAAAACAATCTAGAGGAATTCCTGAAAATAAAGCGCCCGGACGTGGCAGTGGATTTTACCGAACCCCAGTCGGTATACCGTAACGCGTTAAAGTATCTTGCGTATGGAGTGAGGCCGGTTATTGGGACAACAGGTTTCGATGCCGCGCAGATTAAAGAAATAATTGACCTTTCTGAAAAGAAGGGAATTGGCGGCCTGATAGCGCCGAATTTTGCTATTGGCGCGATCTTAATGATGAGATACGCCGCTGAAGCTGCTCGTTTTTTGCCGGATGTGGAGATAATCGAAATGCACCACGATAAAAAAATTGACGCCCCATCAGGGACGGCAATAAAAACAGCGGAAATAATTTTAGAGCGGCGGGGAGATGAGTACCAACAGGGACTGGCCACTGAAATTGAAACCCTTCCCGGAGCACGCGGCGGCAA
>JAQVLS010000038.1 GCA_028704035.1 Desulfotomaculaceae bacterium
CTGCAAGAGCTGAAAGAATTACTGCAGGAAATTCCCCCGGGGACGCTGGAGTTAATGTCCCTGCCGGGCATTGGACCCAAACGGGCCGCCCTGTTCAGAGAAAGGCTCGGCGTCACCAGTCTGGGTGAACTGGCTAAAGTAGCCAAGGCGGGCCGGGTAAGGGGTCTACCGGGCATGGGGAGCAAAAGTGAAAAGGATATCATTAGGTACATTAAGATGCGCGAAGACCGCAGCCGTCGTGTGCTGCTGGCCACCGCCAGGGTTCTGGCCGAGGAGCTGAAGGGTTACCTGTTGACATTGCCTGGTGTGGTTAATGCAGAAATCGGAGGCAGCGTGCGGCGCTGGCGGGAGACAGTTGGTGACATTGACCTGATTGCTGTGGCGGCTGATCCTGAGCCGGTAATCGCTGCCCTGGAAAAACACCCGCGGGTGAAAGAGGTTTTGGATCGGGGCCCAAACCGTTTAAGACTGCAGACCAAATGGGGTATTGAGATAGACCTGGCAGTAGTTTTGGAGGAACAGTTTACGCTTAATTTGTTTTTCAATACGGGTAGCAGGACGCATATCAGCAGGTTGGAGACCTTTCTGGCGGAACAGGGAATGGAAATAAAAGTCCCGGCAAACAAGGCTGGTGAAATCTGCTACGATGATCGGGAAATTTACAGTTCGCTGGGCCTGCCTTATATTCCGCCGGAACTGAGGGAGGACCGGGGCGAGGTTGAGGCGGCGTCGCGGAACTTATTGCCCCGTCTGGTAGAGCTGGAGGATATCAAGGGAGATTTGCATATCCACACGGTCTGGAGCGATGGACTCAGTACCATTGAGGAGGTTGTTAAAAGGGCCAGGAAGAAGGGCTACGAATACATCGCGGTGACAGATCACTCCCAGTCTCTCAAAATTGCCAGGGGCCTTTCCCTTGACAAACTTAAAGAACAGCACAGGGAAATCCGGTCTCTGAACAAGCAAATGGATGACTTCACCATCTTAACCGGCATCGAGGCCGATATTCTGCCTGGGGGCGGAGTGGACTGCCCGGATGAAATTTTAAAAGATACCGAGCTGGTGATCGCCTCGGTACACAGCGCTTTTAAACAGGACCGGGAAACGATGACAGCCCGGATCATATCGGCTGTCGAGAATAAAAATGTGGATATTATCGGCCACCTGACCGGGCGCCTGCTTACCGGCAGGGAGGGATATGCCCTGGACCTGGAGAGGGTGTTGGAGGCATCTGCCAGTTGTGGTACTATATTAGAGATAAACTCTTCGCCCGACCGTCTCGATTTAAACGATGTTAATGCCCGCAGGGCTAAGGAAAAAGGGATTAAGATGGCGATAAACACTGACGCTCACGACCTTAAGCGGATGGATGAAATGTGCTATGGCGTGTCTGTGGCCCGGCGAGCCTGGCTGGAGCACGATGACATAGTAAATACCATGCCGGCCGGAAAACTGATTAAATTCCTGCGCAAACGATAGAGGACAGGTTTAAAGTATGACAGAGGAAAAATTTTCGATAAAAGAACTTGCCTGCGGGGAGAAAATCCTTCCCCGTTCTTTTTACGCCAGGGATACCATTACCGTGGCCCGGGAATTGCTGGGAAATATCATTGTAAATTATACTCCGGCAGGTATAATTGCCGGCAGAATTGTAGAAACAGAAGCTTACATTCAGGGAGATCCGGCCTGTCACGCCTCTCGCGGCATGACCCTGCGTAACAAGGCTATGTTTGGGCCACCGGGTCACGCTTATGTCTATTTTATATACGGTATGTATTACTGCTTTAACATGGTCACCGTCCAAGAAGGAGTGGGGGAGGCAGTACTGCTCAGGGCGCTTGAGCCCTTGGCGGGTTTGCAGATGATGCGCGCCAACCGCAGGCGGGAAAAGATTGTTGACCTATGCAGCGGGCCGGCCAAGCTGGTGCAGGCCATGGGAATCACCCGCCATCATAATGGCGCGGATTTAACTGTGAGGCCCCTGGTGCTCCTAAAGGGGACGGAACCAAAAGAAAATATCATTACGACAACACGGATCGGTATCAACGAGGTAGAAAAACTACCGCTACGTTTTTACCTGGCAGGGAATATGTATGTGTCTAGGAAATAATCCCTGCTGCATATCGTTGCATGATACCAGACAGAGGAATGGGGACACACCTCCTCTTTTGGGCATTCCTTTGTGGTAGGAGGTATGTCCCCGATCGGGATGGGTTGGAGAATGAACACGGTTTAAGCATGAAAGGAGAAGTTGGATGAAGTTAGGTGAAATTTACAGGCTGGCAATTGAGAAAGGAATGGGGAAGGATCCCCGTTCAAAGGCCGCGGTGGAAAAGCTTCTGGAGAAAGAGAACAAGCTGTACAATGAAATGAAGGATGAAGAGAAAAAAGAATACGATCAGGATAAGCTGTTCAACCCTTACGGCGATTCGAGGATTCTTTTCGGCGACCCCGATCTTGAGGTAGCAAGAGTGCTGGCCGGTATTGACATGGAAACAGGGGAGGTCCTGCTGGCTGACCGGATCTCCGGACGGGGCCCAAAAATTGATCTGATCATTGCCCACCACCCCGAGGGCAAGGCCTTGTCAGCGCTTTACCAGGTAATGCGGCTGCAGGAGGACGTTCTGGCCAAATTTGGCATCCCGATCAACGTGGCCGAGGGCATTCTGGCTTCCCGGATCAATGAGGTAAAATTAAACCTGATGCCCCTGAACCACAACCGGGCGGTTGACGCCGCCAGGCTGCTGGACATCCCGCTAATGTGCGTGCACACGCCTGCAGACAATCTAGTCAATGATTTTATTCAAAGTTTAATGGACGAAAAGAAACCGGAAACTTTAAACGATGTGGTGCAGCTGTTAAAGAGCATTCCCGAATACGCGGAAGCGATAAATTACAATGCCGGTCCCGCCATTGTCATCGGGAGTAAAGATAAGCGGGCCGGCAGGGTCATGGTCGATATGACCGGGGGAACCAGCGGTTCTGAGGATGCCTATGCCAAACTGTCGGCAGCCGGTGTCGGTACACTGATTGTGATGCACATCGGAGAGAAGCACCGCAAGGAAGCAGAAAAAAACCATGTGAATGTGATTATCGCCGGACATATGGCCAGCGATTCGCTGGGTTTAAACTTGTTTCTTGATGAAATAGTACGCCGGGGAGTAGAGGTAATACCCTGCGCCGGGCTTTTAAGGTATGAACGGAAGGAGTAGCTTTTTAATGTCCCGTAAACCGGAATTGCTGGCGCCGGCCGGCAGTTGGGAGTCCCTGGTGGCGGCTGTGGAAAACGGGGCGGACTCCGTCTACCTGGGCGGCAAAAATTTTAACGCCAGGCATTCAGCCAATAACTTTGAAGACCGTGAAATTGTAAGGGCGGTAGAGTATGCCCACGTCAGGGGAGCTAGGGTCTATATAACAGTCAATATCCTGCTGGACGACCTGGAATTGCCGGAGGCGCTGGAATTTCTTCATTTTCTGCAGCGCAACGGCGCTGATGGAGTAATTATCCAGGACCTGGGCCTTTTAAGGCTGGCCAGGCAAGCCATTCCCGAACTGCCGCTGCACGCCAGCACCCAGATGACCGTACATAACCTGCCCGCAGCACTGGCGTTAAAAGAAGCCGGGGTAAGCCGTATCGTGCTGGCCAGGGAACTATCCCTGGAGGCGGCTGAAGGGATCGTTCGGGAATCCGGGGTTGAAATCGAAGTATTCATTCACGGCGCCCTTTGTGTTTGTTACTCCGGCCAGTGCCTGATGTCAAGCATGATTGGTGGACGGAGCGGGAACAGGGGCCGCTGCGCCCAGCCCTGCCGACTGCCGTACGTTTTGGTGGACCGGCACGGCCGGGCTCTGGCTGATCCGGGCAGTGTCGGCAAATACCTCTTGAGCCCGCGGGACCTGAATATGAGCAAAAACCTGCCGGACCTGGTCCGCTCAGGTATTACGTCGTGCAAAATTGAAGGCCGGATGAAAAGGCCGGAATACGTGGCCACTGTGGTCAGAGTTTATCGTAGCCTGCTGGACAGGGCTGCCGCAGGCGGTGATTTTACCGTTGCGCCGGACGAGGCCAGGGAGCTTGCCCAAATTTTTAACCGGGATTTTACAACCGGCTATTTTTATGGGCGGCCGGGCCCGGACATGATGAGTTATAAGCGACCCAACAACCGGGGCCTTTTCCTAGGCCGGGTCAAAGGTTTTAATAAAACGCTCCGCCTGGCGGAAATATCTCTGGAAGAATCGCTGCGGGTAGGGGACGGCATCGAGGTCTGGGTGACCGAGGGTGGCCGGAAAGCCGGGGAGGTAAACCGCATGTTTATAGGAAGCCGGCCTGTGGACCACGCGACGGCAGGGGCTATCGTGCAGCTTGACATTCCCGGGCGGGTTTTCCCGGGTGATCGTGTTTTTAAAACACACGACGCCGCCCTGGTCGAGAAAGCCAGGAACAGTTTTGCATCTCCCAGGAAACAAAAAAAGATTCCCCTTGTCTTCAGAGTATGCGCCAGGCTGGGAGAGCCTCTTAAAATAGAAGTTGAGGACAGCAGCGGCAATACCGGGGGAGCCTTATCTGCCAACCCCGCCCAGGAGGCCCTGAACCGCCCGCTGACATATGAATACCTTTGGAAACAGCTTTCACGGCTGGGAAACACACCTTTTGCCATGTCCGAGCTGGAGCTGGATTTAGCAGGCGATTTAATGGTACCGGTCAGCGACATTAATGAAACCAGGAGGATCGCTATTTCCCGCATCGAGAAAAAAAGGGCAGGTGTTTTCGGACACAAACCAGTGGCGGAAGAGGTTTTTCGCCGCCGACTGGCTGCTGCCGCTGCCGGGTTCACTGCAGCGGCCGTTAAAAAAAGGCCTGAGTTATCCGTGACGGTGACGGATCTAGCCTCCCTTAAGGCTGCTGTTGAAGCGGGGGCCGGGCTGGTATACTTTGGCGGAGAGCAGTTTCATTCCAAGTGCGCCCTGACAACGGGGCATATTTTAAAAGCAAGCGAAATCTGTGCTGCAGCCGGTGTCAGTTTTGTCCTTTCTTCCTCCCGCATTTTACAGGATAAAGATATAGATAAATTTTGCCGTCTCCTGGAGGAGGTTTCCAAGGGACATCTGGATGGGGTCCAGGCCGGAAACCTGAGCCTGATCAGAAAGATGCGGGAAATTACTGATAAACCTGTTTATGCTGATTTTCCACTGAATATCTTCAATCACGAAAGCGCAATTTTATTAAAAGAGGCCGGTGTGAGCCAGGTTACCCTGTCCCCGGAACTGACCATGGAGCAGATCAGGGCTATGGTTCCTTCTCTGCCGGTGCCGGCAGAGGTAATTGTGCACGGCGCGCTGCCCCTGATGGTTTCAGAATACTGCGCCGCCGGCAGCCTGCTGGGAGGCGCAAAGCCCGGGAGCTGCTCCGGACCATGCCGGGACGCCCAATGGGGCTTAAAAGACCGAAAAGGCGTCGTATTTCCGGTCGAACAGGACCAGTACTGCCGCATGCATATATTTAACTCAAAAGACATGTGTCTGATTGATGACGTTGAAGTGATTGCCTGCGCCGGCCTGGCCGCGCTGCGCATCGAGGCCAGGCGCGAGGGACAGGATTATGTGCGGGATGCTGTCAGGGCTTACCGTACAGCCCTGGATACCCCCGGCCAAAATATCTTCCAGCTGAAAGAAATCCTGGCTGGGCACAGCCCCCAGGGGTTCACAAAAGGGCATTACTACCGGGGGATAGTATAATCGCGGTATGGTGACACACCTCTGATTATAGCAACTTTTATCGTTGCCTGTTACGAGACATAGGAATGGGAACACACCTCTGTTTGGGGTCGGGCTTTGTAGCTGAGGTATGTCCCCCGATCGGAATGGCTGGGAGAATACCAGGAAGGTTATCTATGGAAGAAAAGAACTTGAAAAGACTCGAGTATTATAAAGTGCTGGAGCAGCTGGCCGCTTTCGCCGGCTCGCCGCTGGGCAAAGAGCGGGCTCTTGCTCTTAGGCCTGTCGATGACCCCGTCGTAATCCTCAGGTGGCAGGACGAGGTCAGTGAAGGACGAAAGCTCCTGCGGCTGGAGCCAACCGCAGAAATGGGCGGCTGGAAAGACATCCGGCAGCAGCTGCAGCGGGCCGGCCGGGGGGCCGTCCTGGAGCCAGAAGAGCTGATCGCCGTGGCGGATACGCTTACAGCGGGAAGGATTATAAAAAGCTTCCTTGCTGAAAGACAGGAAATCTATCCTTTGCTGCACGGGCATGCTTTTTTTATTACGCCCCTGCTGGACCTGGAAAAAAGGATCGAAAACGCCATTTTGCCTGGCGGCGAGATCGCCAATCACGCTTCGCCGGTACTGGCGCAAACACGCAGAAAGCTGGCCGGCGCCCAGCTCAGTATTAAAAATTATCTGGAAAACATGATCCGCTCCCCCAATTACCAGAAATACCTGCAGGATTCCATCGTGACCATCAGGGAAGGGCGCTATGTGGTGCCGGTGAAAATTGAGTACCGTGCCCAGGTGCCGGGGATCATCCATGACCAGTCTGCCAGCGGCGCCACCTTATTTGTCGAACCGATGGCCGTGGTGGATAAGAACAACGAGCTCAGGCGTCTGGTTGTAGCGGAAAAACAGGAGATCCAGCGGATCCTGGCTGCCCTGTCGGAGGGAGTGGCACAGAACCTGGAAGGAATTAAAACCAGCCTGAGCACCCTGGGCGAGCTGGATTTCATCATGGCCAGGGCCAGGTACAGCCAGCGCCTGGACGCCTGGGCGCCAATCCTGGCGGATGAAGCAGTTTTGGACATCAGGCAGGGCCGGCACCCCCTGCTGAAAGGGGACGTCGTCCCGGTAAGCATCCGTTTGGGTGAGGATTTCGATACGCTGATCATCACCGGGCCCAACACCGGCGGCAAGACGGTTACTTTAAAAACAGCCGGCCTGTTTGCTTTAATGGCCCAGTCCGGACTGCATCTACCTGCAGGTGAAAATACACGGCTGGGGGTTTTTCAGCGGGTCTTCACGGATATAGGAGATGAACAGAGCATCGAACAGTCACTGAGTACTTTTTCCTCCCATATGACCAATATTGTGGAAATTGTCAGCCAGTCCGGCCTGGACTGCCTGGTGCTTTTAGACGAACTGGGCGCCGGCACCGATCCTGTGGAAGGCGCCGCTTTGGCCCAATCCATCCTGGAAAAGCTGCATGGAGCCGGCGCCAGGACTATTGCCACCACCCATTACAGCGAACTGAAGAACTTTGCCTATGCCCGCGCGCGGGTGGAAAACGCCAGCGTGGAGTTTGACCGGGCCACCTTGCGGCCTACCTACCGGCTGCTCATCGGCAAACCTGGCCGCAGCAACGCTTTTGAAATCGCCTTGCGGCTGGGACTGCCGGCCGGGCTGATCGAAAGGGCCAGAGATTTTTTATCTGTGGAACAGGTGCAATTTGAAGAACTGGTGAGCAACCTGGAAAAAGCCCAGCAGGAGGCTGAAACCGACCGGGCGGCAGCCGCCAAACTGGCCGACGAAGCAAGGGCGATTAAGGAAAAACATGAAGAACTGACGGCGGAGCTGGCCCAGAGGCGTGAGGAAATCCTGTCCAAAGCCGGGGAAGAGGCCAGGGCACTGGTAAAATCGGCGAAAATGGAGGCCGAATCGGCGGTTAAAGAACTCAGGGAAAAAATAGCTGCAGAGTCAACCCGGGCCCGGGAGAATGCGATCAAGGCCGCCAGGGACAAATTCGGCCGGCTGCAGCATAAAGTAAGCCGCGCTGTTCCCGAAAAGGTTATTGCCGGGCAGGTACCTACCGTGCTGCTTGCCGGGCAGGAGGTACTGCTGCCCAAGTTTAACCAGCGGGGCTACGTTATTGAACCCCCCGGCGCGGGAGAAAAAGAAGTGCAGGTGCAGGTCGGCATTATTAAAATGAACGTTCCGGTAAAAGACCTGCGCATGGTGGAACAGCCCAAAATCGGCGGGGGACGGAGCGAAGTGGCGGGCATGCTTTTAGATAAGACGCGGGATATATCTGTTGAGCTGGACTTAAGGGGTCAGTATGCGGAAGAAGCGATGCTGACGGTGGAAAAATACCTGGACGACGCTTACCTGGCCGGCCTGCCCCGGGTAAGCCTGATCCACGGTAAAGGTACCGGCTCGCTGCGTACGGCCGTGCACAGGCTGTTAAAAGGGCACCACTGGGTAAAATCCTTTCGCCTGGGTGAACACGGTGAAGGCGGATACGGCGTGACCATCGTAGAATTGGCTAAGTAGTGTCAGAGGTATGAAAGTTTTTGACGCTGACAAAACGTCAGTTGCTATCACTGAATGATACCAGACAGCGGAATGGGGACACACCTACCCTTTATGGATATTCCTTTTGTGGTAGTAGGAGGTATGTCTCCGATCGGTGCGGTTATGTGAAAGGAAAAGAAATCGGGATAAATTATCCCGATTTCTTTTCTGCATGATTTAGACTATTTTGTAGGTCCAGTTATTGCCGTTGTTGTTATCCCAGTTGCCGGACAAGTCGTGGAAGCAGAAGGTTAGCTGGCTATCCTCCATGTTGAGGGTTTTTTTCCAGCCCTCGGGGGTACGCTGCATGCGGTAATCCACAACGTTATTCCATTGCATGGGGTTGCCAAAACCAGTGTGAAGAAAAACCTGAGTTGCCCCATCATTATTCAACAAACCACTGTAATTGATGGAAATGTCGCTGCCGTCCGGAGTTAGTGATTTCACATGGATCCCGCGCTGGTGATCAGACCAACCGTGGTGGTACAAATGTTACACCTCCTGATGTATTTTTTTGTTTACAATTATTATTGTAAACAAAAAAATAATTACTATGAGCGTTAATTAAAAAAGGCGACATGACCATCATATTTGGGGTGGTCATGTCGCCTAGAATATGGTTATCCTTACCGGCCGGGCTTTGGAATGAAGCTTAGATCGTCTGGTGGATCTTCTGAATTATCATCATCACCGTCTACAGGAACATCTGCGTTTTTTCCGGTATCCCCGGGTTTCTGGAGCGGGTTCGTGCCGGGTTCGTGCAATGTGCAGTATTCCGTCGGTGCGCGCTGACTGTAGTCTTCAACTGTACTAGTAACATTATAGGATAATTTGATCACAGTTGTAATCACCCGATCGGGACAGTACGGTGTCGCCAACTGGCCGCTGGCGGCACAAATCTCAATGTAATTATGCACATCATCTTTTTTTGTAGGGACTGTCCCCTCTACAAATAAATCAGTGACAAGGCTGTTGCCGGGTGTATTTGGGCCCGGCAACAGGCCGGACTTGCCGTCGACGGTTGCTGTCACTATCCCGGCGGGCGAGTTGAAATTTTTGACGGGTACATCTCTGAGCGCTCTGCTCATAATCTCCCGCCATACCCTGGTAGGGTATGTGCCTCCGTAGGCTTGCGGCATCGGCGTGGGCTGGTCGTAACCAATCCATACCGCTGTAACAAGTTCAGGTGTGTAGCCGACAAACCAGAGGTCCTTCCCTTCATCAGTAGTACCGGTTTTCCCTGCTACCGGCCTGCCTATCTGGGCCCCGGTTCCTGTCCCTCTTTCTACAACCGATTTCAGCATGTCTGTGATCAGGTAAGCTGTGGTAGCTTTCATTACCTGCTTTTGTTTGGGGATAGCCTGCCCCAGGATAATGCCGTCAGACTTTTCAACTTTTAGAATTGCTGTGGGTTCGATAAAGATTCCGTAATTGGCAAAAGCACCATAAGCGCTGGCCATTTGCAGCGGTGTAACCCCATGGTCAAGTCCCCCCAGCGCCATGCTTGCCCCGTGGGAAGCCGGGTCCAAATTAATGCCAAGGACGGAAGCAAATTCTATGGCTTTGTCAATTCCCACATAGTCCATCATTACTTTAACTGCGGCAACATTGACAGAATTGGAGACGGCTGTCCGGAAAGTGATCATGCCGCGATACCTGCCATCAGAGTTTCTTGGCTCATATGAACCATATCTCACCGGCGCATCATCTACTACCGAAGCGGGTCCCAATCCAAGGTACTCAATCGCCGGCCCATAAACTCCTATAGGTTTAAAGGCGGAACCAGGCTGGCGGGTAGTATGGACAGACCTGTTCCACTGTCTTCTCTGGGTATGTTCGCGTCCGCCGACCAGTGCCTTAATATAACCTGTGCCGGGTTCAAGCACTACGGCAGCTCCCTCAGGTTGCAACATGCCGTTTTCATCAGGATTGGAGGCAGGGAAATTGGCCGTTCTGGCCATAGCTGTTTCGGCAGCTAACTGAATATCAGGATCCAGAGTTGTATAGACCCTTAATCCGCCTTTGAAAACCTCGTCTTCCCCGTATCTTTCAATTAGCTGATCGGTGATGTAGTCAAGAAAATATGGATAAGGATATTGCAAAAAGGCTATTTCATTATGCACGGGCTTTATATCCACAGCTTTTGCTTTTTCAGCCTCGTCGGCGCTGATGCATTTATTTTTTACCATACTGTCCAGCACGTCGTTACGCCTGAATTTAGCCGCTTCAGGATCCCTGTACGGTGAGTATGCGCTGGGCGCCTGGGGAAGACCACCGAGCATAGCTGCTTCTTCCAAATTTAACAGGTCAATTGTCTTGCCGAAATAGATCTGTGACGCGGCCTGGATCCCGTACGCCCCCTCACCCAGGTAGATATTGTTTAAATACATTTCCAGAATTTCATCCTTGGTATAGCGCCTTTCTACCTGAATGGCCAAAACGGCTTCCTGAATTTTCCTCTTAATAGTTTTTTCCGGCGACAACATCGAGATCCTTACCAGCTGCTGGGTAATAGTGCTGCCACCTTCCCTTTTCGACCTGGATATAATGTTGTTTACGGTGTGCGGATGTTCTCGCGAGCGAATGCCTCGTCGAACTTGGGTTCGCCGATCTCGAAGCTCTCGAACTTGAGCTCGAACTTCTTGCCCGAGTAATCGGTGATAGGAGAGAACTCCTTGAAGAGCTCCATGAGCCCGTCCTTGAGGAGC
>JAQVLS010000039.1 GCA_028704035.1 Desulfotomaculaceae bacterium
CGGCATAACCAAGACGGATCCAACTCTCCTTTTCGCAATGGAAGGCACGCTGGTTTCCCACCGTACCCTATCGACCATAAACCGTAACTTAAAAAAAGCGTTAGGTTATTATGATTCGAAGAGCATGCACTATAAATTGTATTTTAAATTACATAATTTTAATTAGTTATTCTTTTTTTTTAAATTATTTCCTGCTTTATATCAATTAATTAACCAAATATTATATATATATTAAACTTGAGGAGGTTTTTATTTGTGTTTAGATATATTGATTTGTTATCTTGTCAGCATCATTCTCATTCATTTTAAATTAGTTATGTTATGTTTTATGATCAAGTAGTATAAACCATGCAAAGGACTCACATATTGTTATCTGCTTTTAAAATAAAATGCCCCCGCCTGAGAAAAATACTCATTCGAGGGTGAATATGATGCAGCTAATTTATATGGTATTTGTACATTTGAACACTCTACTTGGTATCCCCGTCTACTGATTCAGGGCAAAACCTGGGAATGTCCAGCAGCGCAGCAGCGCCTGCGCCGGTTGTGCCAAAGATAACAAGTGGCTTGCCGCTCTGTATCAGTGCATCTGCAGTATCATTGCATATAGTGCTGCCGGTGGCAAAAATGACGTCACAGGCGGCTAAATGCTTATCCAGGCCGGTAGCGCCATCCTCAATCAGCACCCCATTTTTCACCTGTCCGATATTAGCCGGATCAAGATCAAGGACAGTCAGGGAAAAAGCCTGGCGCAGCGTTTCAGCCAGGGCCGGCTGATAACCGACCATCAGGATCCGGGGCTTGCCGTAGTTCTTTTGAAAGTAATCTACTGCCTGACGCGCGCATAGTTCCGGCCCTTCATTGCGACAGTGAATAGTGTTCGCAGCTTTTCCAGTGCGGCAAGCTGTCGCGTTAAGGGTAGCCGTGTAAATAGCCCGCTGATAGTCATTTGTCAGCGGCAGCGCCAGCACGTCTTCCAGGGTCCCTGTAAAATCACCCGGCGAGCCGGTAAAAGACTGTCCCCGGCAACCCATCACATCTGCCTGTAGCAGACGTTCTTTCCCTTTTAACAGCACATAGTCTTGGCGCTTGGTAGAGCCGATGGCGTCTTCCGGGCTTAATGGTTTCGCCGTTACTTGAACTTCCGCCTGTTTGAGCTTGTATTCATCCACCAGTCGGACAAACTCCTTCTGCAGGCGGCTAAATAATAGGTCTTTCTTTTCGGTCATAGCTGAAACCTCCTAATTAAATCTTTTGCCCCGGATAACACCCTTCGGCTATCATCTTTAAGCCGAAACCACATTCGGGGAATGTTTCCTTACCTGCCCATTTTCAATGGTGACAATCGCATCTCCCAAAAAACAGGCGTCTTCTTCATCGTGCGTTACCAGAACAAAGGGTATCTGCCATTGCTGGTGCAGTTTCTTCAGCTCCTGCCGCAAGCCGGTTTTGGTATTTTTGTCAAGGGCGCTGAAAGGCTCGTCCAACAGCAGCAACTTTGGCTGGACAATCAGTGCCCTGGCCAGGGCTACCCGCTGCTTCTCCCCGCCGGAAAGCTGTCTGGGGTAGCGGTCAATTAAATGCCCGACGCCAAAGGAATCCAACATCTCCACTGGATCCAGCGCGCAGTCCGCCTGCTTGCATCTTTTATTTTTCAGTCCATAAAAAACATTTTGCCTTACCGTCATATGGGGAAAGAGGGCATGGTTCTGAAACAGGTAGCCAATGTCTCTGGCCTGCGGAGGCTTATTAATTTTGCCGGTAGAGGAATACAAGGTCTGATTATTTAATTTGATGAAACCCTCATCCGGCTTAAAAAGACCTGCTAAAAGGGTCAGTGTAGTGGTCTTCCCGCAGCCGGACGGACCCAGGAGAACAAGAATTTGTTTATTTACCTGCAATTGTACCTCCAGGGTGAAATGCCATAATTTTTTGGTCAGGCTGGCTTCTAACATATCATCACCTTTAATAATCTTAATAGTTCTGCTTTTTAGCCCAGCGGTTTACCCAGAATATGACACAGAAGCTAAATACCGTGATAATGACGACCAGGGTCCTGGCCAGAACGTCCTTACCTGATTCCACCGCAAAATATATAGCAGTGGGAATGGTCTGGGTCAGGCCCGGGATATTGCCGGCCACCATTAAAGTAGCGCCGAATTCGCCCAGGGCGCGGGCAAAAGTCAGTACCAAACCGGCCAGGATGCCCGGCCAGGCTAGGGGAAGTGTAATCGTAAAAAAAATCCTCACTTCACTTGCCCCCAAGGTCCTGGCCGCTTTTTCAAAATCCAGGTCCACGCTTATAAAAGCTGCTTTAGCGCTCTGATACATCAGCGGGAAAGCCACCACGGTTGCCGCAATAACAGCAGCATACCAGGTAAACACCAATGTAAAACCCATATCAGACAGAGTTTTGCCGAATAAACCATTCTTACCGATCAGCATCAGCAAGCCATAACCGACAACTGAAGGCGGCAGTACCATAGGCAGGGTTATCGCCGCCTCCAGAAAGTCCTTGCCATAAAACTCCTTGCGAGCCATGAACCGGGTCAGGGGCACGCCCAGACAGGTAACAATAATTGTTGCAATTACGGCTACCCGAACAGAAAGTATGACCGGGTGCCAGTCCATCTCACTAAAAAACACCATGAGGTCTATTTAAGGACTTTGAAGCCGTATTTTTCAAATATCTTAACAGCGTCGTCACTCTTCAGAAATGCCTCAAACGCTTCCGCCTCTTTCTGGTATTTGGTGTTCTTGATTACAGCCATAGGGTAAACTATAGGCGCACTGGATCCTGCCGGCGCAGCGGCTACAATATTAATTTTACTGCTGGTAGCGGCGTCAGTGCGGTAAAGCAGTCCCGCATCCACATTGCCGGTTTCCACATAGGTAAGCACCTGGCGCACGTCTTTAGCCAGGACCATTTTGGGCTCAAGCTGCTCCCACAGATTCAGAGCGGTCAAAGTCTCTTTGGCGTACCTTCCGGCCGGTACTGTTTCAGGCGTGCCGATACTGATCTTGCCGACACTGGAGTCAGCCAGGTCTTCGAATTTCGCAAGCTTACTATCCTTACCTGCAATCAACACCAGTTCGTTGCCCAGCAGGTCCTGGCGTGATGCTTCATTAATCAGTCCTTTTTGGGACAGGGCATCCATCTGTGACTTGCCGGCGGATATGAACAGGTCTGCCGGGGCGCCCTCCTCGATTTGCTTTTGCAGGGTTCCAGAAGATGCAAGATTCAAGGTAAGTGTCACGCCGGCATTCTTTGTTTCATAGAGAGTCTTTAATTCTCCCGCTGCGTCCTGCAAACTGGCTGCCGCTGAAATATTCAGGTTAACAGGTTCGGTTTTCGCCGGTTCTTTTGTGCCGCCGCAGCCGACGATAGAAAGCATAACAAATAACGCAAGCACTAAAAGTGTTAATGTTTTTTTCATTACTTTATTCCTCTCCTAAACCGTAGATTTTGCAGTTTATAAAAAAATGTCACCTACCTCTCTTAAAATTAATATAAATTTTTAATTGACCAATAAAAACAAAAAACTTTGTAAACAGCTTTCATAATAACATAACACTATCTAAATAAAATAAACCGGCTAATACGTTAGCATCTCCGGCTAAGCTCATCGACCTTAGCCGGAGCAATATATAATATTGCTTACGAACATTACAATACTCTACTTAACATTACATGATATTACTAATAAAAATAATAAAGCAGGCTGTTGTATTTGTCAACATCGTTTACTCATTATCATTGTTATTGTTATCATCATTTTTATTGATTGCTGTCACTAATCATCATGTCACAGATTCAGGGGGGGAATCGTGGTGCTTTAAAATAAAAATGGCCTTTAGGCCATTTTTATTTTATATTTATTTACCAATCATAACAGAACTTGCTTTGACGATTGCAGCTACCTCGTCACCAACCTTTAACCGCAGCCTTTTAACAGAGGCGACAGTTATAGTAGAACACATTTCTTGTCCTCCCACATCAAGGACTACTTCAGCAGCAACTTCTCCCAATTTAATGTCCTTGACGCGAGCTTTAAGATTATTGCGGGCGCTTAGTTCCATGTTCAACCCCTCCTTTTTTAATATGTTTTGCTAGTATTATGAATAATATACCAAACATATAAAGCGGTCTGCATGGTTTCACTTATCCGCTTAGTGCTAATGTACAGAAAATGTAAAAATATCTTCATCTGACAGACTTAAAAAATCCCTTATATCTATTCTCCGGTTGGCCGTAAAATCCAGCGATTCGTCCCCACGGCGCCAGACAGTGCGGCCCGGTAATATGGTTTAATGAAACATAAAGAGACATCCCTTCGATTTTGAGCAATTACACCAGGCTCAGTGCAACAAGATTGGGGCGAACCGGGGTCCGCAGCGCGAAAACCTCGTAATCGGGTGAATTTGGATTCATACGGTGCGGCAATACAACAAGGCGGTCACGTCTGGCCAGGTGAAACCGGGTTAATAACCAGAGGTGCGAGTTTTTCAATCTACTGAAGGGCGTCTGCATATTTTGGGAAAACCTCTATCACTGTTTTTCAATGATAATCTCCTATTGTAATGTTATGTGGCCTTATGTCAAGATTGTTGATGACATAAGGCCACATAACATTACAAATAATTATTATCAAACTAATAAAAATAAGATATAATAAACATTGAAATATTTGAGGTGGTGAAAAATATGAAAAAAGGATCTTCTTTAACTCCCGAAGAAGTCGCAGCAGCACTAAAAATTGCCAAAAATACAGTTTACGAATTAATTAAGCGGGGAGAGCTTACAGCTTACCGGGTCGGCCGCAAGCTCAGGGTCGACCCGCAGGATGTGGAAGCCTACAAGAAAAGAGGTAAAGATGTGGAAATGTCGTCGACAAACATGCCGGCAATGACCACATTTCCTGCACAACAAATAAAAACCCCGCTGGATGGAGAATTATCACCATCCCCAAAACTGATAATCTGCGGGCAGGACGTTTTGCTGGACATCCTGGCCCGCTACCTGGAAAGCCACCCCGATGGCACTTATACCCTCAGGCGGCACGTGGGGAGTTTTAACGGCCTACTGGCTCTTTACCAGGAAAAGGCGCACATGGTTAGCGCCCATCTCTGGGACGGAGACAATGATGTATACAACATCACTTATGTCCGGTATATACTTTGCGGTACCCCTGCTGTGATAATCCACCTGGCCTGCCGGATGCAGGGGTTTTATGTAGCCAAAAACAACCCCAAGTCAATTGCGACCTGGCAGGATCTAACAAGGCCGGATGTTGTGTTCATAAACCGGGAAAAAGGATGCGGCACAAGAGTGCTGTTGGATGAACAGATGCGGTTGCTGGGCATGAACAGGAAACAAATAAACGGCTATGCGAGGGAAGAAAATTCGCACCTAGCTGTAGCAAGCGCCGTTTCACGTGGCGAGGCTGACGTGGCGCTGGGTAATGAGAAGGATGCGCTACAGGTGCGGGGGATAGATTTTGTGCCGCTGCAAAAGGAACGCTATGAACTGATTATATTAAAGGATGACATTGACCTGCCCCCATTTCAGGCAGTTATTGAAATCCTTCAGTCCCAGGAATTCAAAAACGAACTGGCGGGCCTGGGGGATTATGATTTAACTGAACTGGGCAATATTGTGGCTTACGTGTGATAAAACTTTTTATTAGATTCAAGAACTATAACAGACACCTCGTCGCCTTCTTTCAGCGGAGGGTGACCGGCGGGAAGATCGATCAGCGCGTTGCCGTCGTTGAGAAGGCCCCGCAGCATACTGGATTTCTGCCCGGACAGAATAGACACCTTTAAGCCTTCCTGACAGGCTTCCAGATTAGCTTGCACAAAGCGGCGGGGGCCTCCCCTTTTTGGAAAATCACTGGCGCATACGGCGGTAACCCGCTTTGGGGCAAAACTATGGCCTTGCATAAAGCGCAGCGCGGGAGCTGCCAACAGGTGGTATCCTGCCGCGCAAGCCGCCGGATTGCCGGAAAGAGAGATGAACAGTTTATCGTCGTAGACTGCCGCGCCGCTGTGGCTGCCGGGTTTAATCCGTACTTCCCAGAAAAGAAGCTTTGCGCCGGTTTGTCTCACAGCCCGCAGAGCCTGATCGCATTCCCCCCTGGCGGTGCCGCCTGTTGTCAGTACAATGTCAGCCCGGCGAAGCAGATTTTCCAGTATGTTTTTCATTTTCGATAGGTCGCCGTTACCGGCCAGTTCAAAACCCGTAACCTCTGCCCCGTTACGCATGGCAAGGGCAGCGAGAAAAGGTCCATTGCTGTCCCTGATCTGGCCGGGCAAAGGCTTTGTATAGAAGGGAGCGACCCCCTGTCCCAATCCTAAAACAGCTACCCTGGGACGTCTGAACACTGTGACCTCATTCATCCCAAATGCCGCCAATACACCAATCGTTCCCGGGTTTAAGACTGTGCCGCGCCGTGCCAGCAAATCATCGCCCCTGAAATCCTCTCCCTGCGGCCGTATATTTTCCCCGGGCGTCACGTCTCCTGCAAATTCAAGAAGATCTCCCTCCAGCCGGGTTATCTCTTGCGGGATCACTGATACAGTGCCACCCGGCACAGGACCGCCTGTTGCAACCCCGGCGGCCTGTCCGGGAGCCAGTACGAAACCCGGCATTACTCCGGGTTTTAATATTTCTATTACCCGATAACTATGGTTCTTTATCTCCTTATCCGCAGACACCGCGAAGCCATCTACCGCAGACTTATTGCAGGGCGGCAAATCATGCGCGGCATACACGTCCCGGCAAATAAAACGGCCCGACGCGCTCAGCAAAGGAACGGATTCAGCAGGCAAATGAGATATTCGATTAAAAATCAGCTCCTGTGCCTCTTCCAGCTTTACGTTTTCCAACACCAGGTTATTTCCCTCCACCTAATTTCTCTTATGCTTTACCGAAAGAACATGCCGGGAAATGGCACTCCAGGCACTCGCCACATAGCCCGCCGTGCCCCAGCGCTACAATTTCCGACCGGCTGACGCGCTCTCCCGCGAAAATGCGCGGCAGGACTAGATCAAGAATGGTTACGCCGTTAAACATTACACAGCCTGGCAAACCGCACACCGGGACGTGTCCCAGGTAGGCCATCATAAACATTGAACCGGGCAGGGACGGCGCTCCGTAAGAAACGACCTCCGCCCCGGTGGCCCTGATGCTGATGGGGGTGACATCATCCGGATCGACTGACATGCCTCCTGTAACCAACACCAGTTCCGCCCCCTCGGCGACAAACTGGTGAATTTCCCTGGAAATCAAAAACGGATCGTCCGGTACGATCACCTGGCCCATGACCCTAGCCCCAAAGGGCGCTGTTTTTTGCTTGATGATACTGCAAAAACCATCCTGAATGCGGCCTGAATAAACTTCGCTGCCCGTGGTCACTATTCCTACCCAAAGAGGTTGATATTGTTTTACAGTGATGAGCGGCCCGGTCCGGCTGCAAATTTCTTCGGCTTCCTCCAGGTTGTCACGGCGGATGGCTAGCGGGGTCACCCTGGTCCCGGCGACAATCTGCCCTTTAGTTACAGTCCTGTTATTATGCATAGTGGCCATAATCACGTCTTCCAGGTGATTAAGCCTGTTTAGCCGGTCTACATCAATTTTAAGCAGGCCGTCATGTACAGCCCGGAGGTTGACCCTGCCCTGGTTGGGCTGGTCCCACTTCAGGCCCGGCCCGGCGGCATGCCGGGCCAAGCTCAACGCCGCTTCGTCTTCATGAATCAGACTGTTTCCAGTTTCCCATACATAGATATGTTTTTTACCCAAATCCAGGAGGGTCGGGATGTCTCCAGGAGTGATGACCTGCCCCCTGCGGAAAGCACGGCCTTTTTCACGGCCGGGTATTATTCTCGTAATGTCGTGGCATAGGACCATGCCGGCCGCTTCGGTCACAGGCACCTTCCTCATTTAAAAACCCCCTAGACTTTTTCTAATTTAACCGCAGCAACCTTGTATTCGCCGGTCTTGGTTGTCGGGTCCAGTCCTTCGCTGGTGATGACGTTGGTCGGGCTCGTCGCGTGGTGGAACGACATCCAGATCATGCCGGGCGGCACCCTATCGGTAACTTTAACTCTGGCGGTTATTGTGCCGCGGCGGGAAGAAACCTTAACCTGGTCACCGGTTTCCACACAGAGCTTGCAGGCGTCTTCGGGGTTTAATTCGGAGTATTCCTCGGACCACATGCTCTGGATGGCCATAGAGTACGGAGTGGTAACATTGTAGTGCTGCAGGATCCGGCCCGTATTGAGCAGGAACGGATATTCCTCGTTGGGTACTTCATGGGGAGGAATATGGTCGATGCCCTGGAAGAGACCTTTGCCGCGGGTGAACGAAGCCGCGTGCAGGCAGGCTGTACCTGGGTGGTCGCAGCTCTGGCACGGCCACTGGATACCCTTTTCCTCCAGCCTTTCATAGGTGATACCGGCCATGGACGGCGAGAGGAAAGCCATTTCCATCCAGACGTCTTCCGGATCGTTATAATCCATCGGATATCCCAACTCGGCGCTCATGGCCATGATTGCCTGCCAGTTGGCCTGGCCGGGTACCGGCTCGATGGCCTGGCGCACTCTCTGCACGCGGCGTTCAGTGCTGGTAAAAGTACCGTTCGTTTCCGCGAAGCTGGCGGCCGGCAGGATTACATCCGCGTATTCCGCTGTTTCGGTCAGGAAGAGTTCGTGCACTACCAGGAATTCCAGTTTTTCCAGACCTTTGCGGATATGGTTACTGTTCGGGTCCGTCAGCACCGGGTTTTCACCGAGGATATACATGGCCTTAACTTGTCCGTTATTGGCTGCGTCAAACATCTGCGGGATCATCAAGCCGACTTTATCCGGCAGGCTTACGCCCCAGGCCAGTTCAAACTTCTGGCGGATTTCCGTGTTAATAACAGGCTGGTAACCGGAGTAGACATTGGGCAGCGCTCCCATGTCACAAGCGCCCTGCACGTTGTTCTGGCCGCGGATCGGGTTCACGCCCGTGCCCGGTCTTCCCAGGTGGCCGGTCAACATAGCCAGGTTGGCGCAGCTCATCACGTTTTGGGTACCGCAGATATGTTCAGTAATGCCCAGCGTATAGAAGAGCATAGCCCGGTCCGTTTTGGCGTATAGGCGCGCCACGGCGTACAGGTCCTCTTCGGATATGCCGGTCAGCTTGGAAACATAATCAGGGGTATAGTTTTTGACGGTGGATTCCAGCGCCTCAAAATTATCGCAGCGCGTCCTGACAAACTCCTTGTCATGGAGTCCTTCCTTGATAATAATGTGCATCAGGCCGTTCAGGAAGGGGATGTCAGTACCGGAGTTGATGCGCAGCCAGTAGTCGGCTTCCTCTGCCAGGTCGATGCGCCGCGGGTCGACGACAATTAGCTTGGCGCCGTTGCGCTTGGCCTGCCGCATTTTATAGCCGATAATAGGGTGGGCCTCAGTGGTGTTGGTACCAATGAGCAGCATCAGCTGTGCGTCATTGGTAATTTCATTGATCGAGTTGGTCATTGCGCCACTGCCAAATGATTGGGCCAAACCGGCCACAGTAGGCGCGTGTCAGGTACGGGCACAGTGGTCGACGTTATTAGTGCCCATCACCGCCCTTGTAAATTTTTGCACCAGGTAGTTTTCCTCGTTGGTACACCTGGCGGAACTTAAGGCCGCAAAAGAATCGGCGCCGTTCTTTTCTTTAATTTCCTTCAGGCTCTTGGCAATCAGGGCGAGGGCTTCATCCCAGGACGCTTCCACGAACTTACCGTCTTTTTTAATTAACGGAGTGGTCAGACGATTTTCGTTATTCACGAAGTCCCAGCCGAATCTGCCCTTGATGCACAAGCCGCGGCCATTTACCGGGGCGTCTGGATTGGAAGTTACGCCAATCAGCTTATCGTCTTTTACACACAGGTCAAAATTGCAACCGGTGCCGCAGAAGGGGCAGGTAGTCTTGACTTTGGTATACTCCCAGCGGCGTCCCTTGCCCGCCATCTGACTCTCGGTCAAAGCGCCGGTCGGGCAGACCGACACGCACTGGCCGCAGTAAACGCAGTTGGATTCCACATATTCTTCATCGAAGAAGGGCGCGATCTTGGTGTTGAAACCCCTGTTAATGAAATCAATGGTGTCCTGGCCGGTGATCTCGGCACAGGCCCTTACGCACCTGCCGCATAAAATACACTTGTTCATATCACGGATGATAAAAGGATTGCTCGTCTCGAGCGGATAGCTGTGTTTTTCACCATCGAATGTGCTTTGCTTCACTCCGTATTCATAACACAATGCTGCCAGTTCACAAGCGCCCATCTTATCACAGGTCATGCAATCCAGCGGGTGGTTGGCGACCAGGAGATCAAGTATCGTTGTCCTGGCTTCCATCACAGCCGGTGAATGTGTCTGCACTTCCATCCCCGGCGCCACGGCAGCGGCGCAAGAGGCTACCAGAGCACGCGCGCCTTTTACTTCAACCACACACATACGGCAGGCGCCGACGGAACTCAGTTCTTCCAAAAAGCAGAGCCGCGGTATGTTTATTCCTATTTGTTCTGCGGCTTTTAAAATCGTTGTCCCGGCGGGAACTTCAATTTCTTTGCCGTTAATGGTCAGCTTGACCATTTCCATAAAATTTCACTCCTCCCTGTAATCAAGTCAGTTAACGCTATTTAACTAAACGCGCTATCATACTACCTTCTACCTTTTTCAGCAACTATGCCATAATCTGGCCGCTGCTTCTTACAGATAACGTTTTTTACGCCTTGACGATGGCGTCGAATTTACATTTTTTAATACAAGCGCCGCACTTGATACATAGCAAGGTATCGATTTTATGCGGTTCTTTTTTCTCGCCGGAAATGGCTCCCGACGGGCAGGCCCT
>JAQVLS010000238.1 GCA_028704035.1 Desulfotomaculaceae bacterium
CCGGCAGACCGCCGAACTGGGTCGCCAGGCTGGTGGCAAACGCTGTCCCCATCACCAGGTAGTTTCTTGCCTCAAAGGTACGGGCTATTCCCTCGATGTAATCCAGCCCTCTCTTGATTAATTCGGTCCTTTCCAGGCTTTCCAGGGTGCGGCGTTCCATGTCCCTGATTTCACGAAACTGCTGGGCTGCCAGGGCAAGAAAAGTCACTGCGGTATATTCCGGCGCCATGACGGCCGGCACCGCTACCGCGCCCAGCGCCGATGCTATAAAGCCCAGGAGCAGGTGCGACAGGTAGCCGTGCGGGTAGCCCGGATACTGCCTGTAATCACTCCTGAGCAGGATGAAACGAGATAAAGTGCCGGCAAGAATGCCGGCTGTTATCACAACAAGGTATTGAGGCATATAAAACCGGCATCCTCCTTCTGAATGAGAGCTTTATATTTTATTCATTTTTTTCCTGGTCACTGTCCGGCATGCCGGGTTTGCGCGCCGCGCGGCGCGGGAACAAACCGGTAACCTCTCTGGCAAAACCGGATATATTGCTTTTGGCGTTGCCCAAACTGCCCGAATTGATCAGGATAAAGCCCAGACCTAGGATCACTGTAATTCCCAATATCCAACCGACCGCTTTCCATCCTCCGCCAGCCCCCGTCGGCTGAGTTGGCGCAGCTGCCGGCGGCGCGCCGCTTATGCCCAGCGCAGCCGGGACAGCATCGGTGAAAAAGGCAATGCCCCTTTCAGCCTGTTCCTTGCTGTTCGTGTGGGTACCAGCTTCAATCAGCAACGCCGTGGGAGAGAGATCCTGGTTATAATCCCCTTTGCCCACGAATATTTCCTTTACCACCTTCGGGTGCATATTATTGGCCGCCGCCATCATCCGCTTGGCAAAATCCATATTTGCCTCCATGCGGGGATTCTCCTTGCCGACAACCAGACGCAGCTTTGCCACATCCTTACCGTCTATTTTCGCACGGTAATAAGCGGGGTCTGGCACGCCATCGCGGTGCACGTCAAAAATGGCCGTGGGTTTATTTTTCATTAAACTTGCGGCTGTCCTTCTGGAGCGGACATAGGCGTTGTTATCGTGCGGGTCGTGCGCGTTCTGATCATAATTTACTGAATCCCCGCTACCCTGCAGTTTATCCACCATAGCTTTGCCCACCTGGTAAATGCCGCCTTTGAAAGGTATGGATTCCGTACCATCCGAAGGCACATAAGACTCATCGGTATGAGAATGATAAATCGCAACACTTCCTTTTTTCTCAGAGACATTTGTAGCGACCGGTACTCCCTGGGCAGAGAAAAAGTCACTGTAAGCGATTATCTGGGAGTCCATGCCGGTAAATACCGCCTCCGCCGTATCACCCGTCACCTTATTTACCCTGTAACTTTTACCTTCCGGAGTGTATAATTCATCACCCAAATAGACATTGCGGGACATCATGCTTAGCAAGTTTCCCTCTTCATCAGCGATTGTGGTAAATGTGCCGGCAACGTGGTCGGGTGTTTCGTTATTGAAAAGTCCCGCTGTATTTAGAACAGGCAAGAACTGCATATCCCTGTTTGTGCTGTAAACTAGAAGAACCAGACCCACCAGCAGGGCTGCTGTATATAAGGTGAATCTACGCCTGCGTTTTTTCATCTGATTTCATCCTCCTTTTCTTGCCCCCACTGACGATTTTCCGTATCGCCGTCAATGTCTGCGGGAATGTTAGGCTCTGGTTTTTTCAAACCTTTTACCAGTTCCGGCGGCCGGTCTTCTGTCTTGGGACCACCGGAGAGTCTCTCCAGTGACTCCCCAATTAATTCAGCCAGAATAACCGCGATTATGCCCGCCAGCACAATGGCGTCAAAAGCGCCGGCGCCTCCAATGAACATGCTATAGCCGGCAGGCGCGCCTTGATTTATCAGCCATGCATACTGAAATATATCCACCAGCAGGACGCCAAGAGTGGCTGAAATAAATGCTCCCCGTCTGGACCTACCGAACAGATAAGCGACTATGCCGCCCACCAAGGGATAAAGATAAATCGCGTCAATAACCGCCCAGCGGCCGGCGGGCTCCATCGTGGAACCGGAGTTAATCAGGGAACCTACCACGTATACAACGACAGCCGTGGCGACTGTCCCGACCAGAGCTCTGATCCATTCTTTGCTTGTACCTGCTCTGACCAGAAGATAAATAGCAAGCCCAACCGGGACCAGCGCTCCCCCGACATTCACCGCTGAGTTGAAGGGGAGAAACGGCAGTGGAATATTGATGAATCCGCCCAGTATGATTAAGGCAATTACTAATAACGCGCCCCGGTCTGAAAGCCTCATCCGGTCAAGGACTCTATGGGCCAGTCCAAGGTAAATGAGTATTGATACAGCAATTAGAACTATGATTCCTATGGCATTCTGATCCAATATTTTGCCTCCTTATTCATGAAAATTTCATAAATAGGCTATCCAATCCAACTAAAAATATGCAAAAAGAAGGCAGGAGCACGATTGGATTGTATGACTTGAAGATGCGGTTTCAACCGCACCTTAGGACGGGGACACACCTTCCGTTTCTTACCAGACAGCGGAATGGGGACATTCAGGATTATGTCGTTGCCTGATACTAGACAGCGGAATGGGGACACACCTCCCGTTTCGGGTATTCCTTAGTGGTGGAGGTATGTCCCCGATTGGAAAAGACGGGCTGAAGCCCG
>JAQVLS010000040.1 GCA_028704035.1 Desulfotomaculaceae bacterium
TGCCAATGGGATTATTGGGGCTGTTGATTATCGGCAGCATGTTTAACGTAATACAGTTATATAGAAAAGAAGTGCAATAGAAAAATTAAAGGAGAAGGAGATTAATGAGTATTCGTTCAAAAAATTTAGTTTTAATATTTTGCTTGCTGATTTTAGTTTCTTTCCCAATATCTAGTTTTGCAGAGCAAAAGGATGATATAAAATCTATTTATTTTAGTGTTTCTGAGCAATATCAGCTTTACGAACCCAAACCAACGGCTGAAGAAACAATTTCACTGAGGCCGGACGGAAACGTTTTATTATACCCTCGTGCAATTTATACCAACGGGGAAGATAAACTGATTTCTGATGTTGTATGGAAAATAAGTGATCCCCAAGTTGTTAGTATTGATCAGGACTTCATGCTGAAAGGGATTAAAGAGGGTACAGCAACTGTGGCTGCAAGTTATGGAAATCATACGGTTTCTGTTGAGGTGGCTGTCAATCCGGTTGTTCAATTCCTGGCAGATCTTTACCCTACTGATGCTGATATAATTAAGGAGGACGGAACCGTAACAGTAACAATGAATAAAGATATTGGCGTGAGTCTAACGCTAAATGCATTCCATGCCGGCGGTGTAAAAGAAAATGTGTCCCGAGTCGCAAAGTGGGAATCGAAAAATCCGGATGTCGCTTATATCGTTGCAACCGGCAACCCGTTAAAAGGGGATGTTACGTTACTCAGCTTCAATGAAGGAGAAACGGAAATCACTGCCAGCCTTAATGGGCTAACGCAAAAATTCGAGGTTAGAGTAGGCCCGAATGAAAACCGGCCAACAGAAAATGTTGCGGATCAGATAACTGTCAAAATTAACGGGGTAGTCCAAAGATATGACCAACCTCCGGTAATTATGAACGGAAGGACACTGGTTCCTCTGCGGGGCATTTTTGAAGCCTTGGGAGCCAATGTGGGTTGGGATGGACAAACGCAAACAGTGACGGCTACGAAGAGTGGAACAACGATTCAGCTGAAAATTGGCTCCGCAATAGCATATAAAAATGACGCAGTTATATACCTGGACCAATCTTCGTTGCTAATAAATGATAGAACTATGGTGCCGGTCAGATTTGTCAGTGAAGCATTGGGGGCCAAGGTAGACTGGGACGAAATAATAAGAACGGTGATCATTACCAAATAGTTGGGGACGGGATTAGCAATGTTTGAGAAACTGCCGAATTCAATGAGCTTAATTGCCGCACCTACAGCCAGTATGCCGCAAGTAATCTGTCTTGCGGGATATACTGACAATCTGCATTTATAAAAAGAAGATCAGCCATGTAAATCCTGGAGGACCGTAAGGCGTGCCCACAATAGTTTCAGTATGAAAATACGCCTTTCCAGACCCCCTAATTAGCTTTCTTGAGCTCAAGCAACTTTTCTTGAAATTGCTCTACTGTCATGTCATGCTCAGAAATAATTTCGCTTATCTTTTTACCTGATTTCATCTTGGTTTTTAGTTCAGCTACCGTCATGTCCAGTACATTCGCAATATCGTCAAGGTTTCTACCATAGCCTTTAGGTCCCCCAGGGCCCCGCCGATCATTTAAAAAACCAAACCCTCTGTAAAAACAACCAGGATTTGCATAAATCCTGTCAGCCTGTTCTTGAGTAATTGTGCCTTTTTGAACAGCCTCATCAATCATTTGCCGTTTAGTTGCATCCAGAGCCGTCTTTACAGCGTCTTCATCCATACTAAGGTTTGTGGCTAGTTTTGACACAAAGTTTTGGTACATTGCCTCCGCATCAGCTTGATTTGCCGTTTTATCACCGGCGTAGGATATACCGGCAATAGCCCCGGTTAGTATAGCCACAGTCATAAGAATAGTCCAGAAAAGCCATTTTTTTGTTTTCAAAAAAACCCCTCCTTTACGTATTAGCTATATTCGGTGCGCCAGTAGTTTTATATTACACAAATTTGCTTAAAATAAACCGGGCTTTACCTGTAAATTCAACAAAAATTATGTAAAATTATATAAACAGTTGGGGAAACGTATTTCGGGAAATGTTACATGTTCCCTTCGCTGCCCGGGGATAATAATAAAAATGTGCTAAATAACAACCATAAAGTGCTGGGAGGGGGCTATTTTGTGGAAAAAAAACACTATGATTTCTACCAATGGATTAGGAACCGGATTCACGCCTGGATGCAGACAGAGGAGGGCAGGAAAAATCAATGGGCTGATTATATCCTGGCTGTTCCCGACCTGTTTCACCTGCTGGTTAAGCTGACCCTTGACCCTGCGGTCCCTGACGCTTACAAGGCCAGGCTGGGTTTGGGGCTGGCCTATTTTATCAGTCCCATTGATCTTATTCCCGAGGCCCTGCTGGGCCCGATCGGGTATGTGGATGATCTAGCCGTGGCGGCCTATATCCTCCATAGCATGATCAACGAAACCGACCCGAAACTGATCAGGAAACACTGGGCCGGGGAGCGGGATGTGCTTAAACTGGTGCAGCAAATCATTGAGTCGGCTGACGATATGATCGGCAGCCGGGTAATCGATAAAATCAAGGCCATGTTAGGAAAATAGCAGCGTTTTAATGGGGTGTTAGGTCCTGGGCATCAATTTCTATAACAAAATAGAAATGATTCACGGCAAACAGGAATCGCTTTGAACACCCCCGCGATTCCTGTAGCCTCAATTCAGCTGCGGACATTTCAGCTCATTATAATAGAGTGGAAAAGATTGTTCACACTTTAAACTGCAGCGATAGCACATTTAGCCGGTCCACCATGCGCACCATTTTTTTGGCCAGGGAATCTATGTCATGCAGGTTTTCCATTTGCATTTTGGCGTCATTTTCTGCGCTGGAACTACTTTTCATTGACCTGTTCAGTTCTTCGATAATGCCGCTGTGGTTTCGTTTTATGTCTTCAATGTTTGCCGCCTGTTTATGGGCGGATGATGCGATTTCCTCGATTATATCCTTGTTTCGTAATAGACTGTGGAACGCTTTTTCGAGTGATTCACCGGCCTTTCTAATCGTATCCTTTTCTTCCAACAGGCTTTCTAGTCTTAAGCCAAGTGAGGTTGCCGAGTCACGGCAGGTATTCTGAATAATATCCAGTTCCGCAGACAATTCATTAATAAAATGGTTGGATTTTTCGGTGATGCGGTGGAGGTCTTCAGCTGACCGGGTCAGCTCTTCATTTCCAGTACGGGCTGCGTGAAGGGCGACTTGGACGGTGCAGGCCTTGTTTTTTTCCATTAATTCTGCAAAAAACCCAATGGTTTCGCTGATGTGCGGTTTCTTATCTTCTAACTGTTTAAGCGTATCGAAAATGTTTTCCAGTGACTGGCAAGATCCTTCCATGTTTGAATCTATTTTAGAAATGGCAGCGAAGCCACCTTCACCGGCATGGACAGTTTTGTTAACTTCGCTTAAGATCTGGAGGATGCAATCCATAGCATGTTTGGACTGGTCGTAGAGGTGGTCTGATAAGCCGGCGGCCTTTTTTAGTATGGATACTTGTTCCCCCGTATCCTGCTTTAACATATCAAAGGTTTGGGATAGTCTGTTGTTGGCACGGTTAGAAGATTTAAGGCGTCCAAGTATTTGTTCGGCGGATTTATTGATGTCAGCTGCGCTTGATTTTACTGACTGGATTAGATTGGCCAGGTGCACACTCATAGTATTAAAAGCGGTGGCTAGATTGCCAAGTTCATCTAGATTGCGTACTGGAACTTTATAAGAGAAATCTCCAGTCGCTAATTTTTCAGTAGCGGCGGTAAGGTCGAGCAAAGGTCTTTGTAAAATTCTCTTTGTTATTAAGGCGGCAAGGAAAATGCCTGCAAATATGGCTGCAATGGTAATTAAGACAATATTGATAATTGTATCGGCAGCGTGCTGATTTAGTTCAGAAAGATCGACCCCTAGCTGCAAAAAACCTGCAGTCCCGCCGGACGCCGCTTTAATGGGGGTATAGAAGTCCATTAGCGCCGGTTTTCCCTCTGCGTCGTGCCGGACGATCATTTTATCTGTCTTTGCGGCGAGAGCCTGACGGGTGTCTTCGTCATTGAACACGGCGCCGGACTGTTTTTCCCCGGTTTTAGCCAGTACCCTGCCTGCGGAATCAAGTATCATCACATGGCTGATATCCTGATCCGCACCTATTTTATTAACGAGATTGTTCATCAGATCCTTATCCCCGCTTAAAAGACCGGCGCTTGATAAATTAAGTACGGTGCGCATAGTATGCCAGCCCTTTTCCTCTAAATTTTTTTGGATAAGCGCCTGATTCTGCAAAAGGACGGAAGCCCCAACTGCCGCCATTAAAAAAGAAATGAGCAGGCTCATGGCTATCGCAATTTTTGTAGTAACTGATAATTTAATTCCCGGACCATCTGTTCTGCTGAATATTTTGAGTTTCATCCAATCAACACCTCCCAATTACTTTGTTACCAGTTGCACGTGGTTGCCGGCAGCGGTTCCGGTAGAGGACAGGCGCCCGGCGGGCAATTCCACCACCATATATGAGGCGCGGATGATCGGGCTGAACCGAAATGGTTTCATGTTTTCAAAGGTATGCAGGATAGGGGCGTCTTTATTTACAAAAAGCACGTCAATGGGAAATTTCATGAAAAACGTGTGGATGCAATTACAAGGGTAGAGAATCAAAGCATCTCCGTGATTAAGGGCGGATGCGCCGATTAAGCCCTTCAAACGTTTTTTAAAGTTACCGGCTACTTCGATGTTGTCAGCCAGCACCGCTCCGTTGGCGGAATTAATCAGCTTCATTGTTTTCACCTCACTATCATTGATTAATTTGTAAACGTCCTGGCAATTTGGATCACCGCCGGGCCCAGAAGCACAACAAATATTGCCGGGAAAATAAATAATACCATGGGTATTAATATTTTTACCGGCGCCTTGATGGCCATTTCTTCGGCTCTCTGGCGTCGCTTCTGCCTTATTTGCCCGGATTGCAGGCGCAAAATGTTGCCGATGCTGATACCAAGTTGGTCGGCCAGGATGATCGAACCGGTGAAGGTGGAAAGGTCGTCTACATTGGCGCGCCCAGACATATCACGCAGCGCTTCTGTTCTGGGCTTACCCATTTTTATTTCCTGCAGCGCTGTTTTAAACTCTCCGGAAAGGGCGCCCCCGGTTTTTTCCACCACTTTAATCATTGCTCCGTCGAAGCCCAGGCCGGCCTCCACACTTACGGTCAGCAGGTCAAGGACATCCGGCAGGCCCTTTTCAATTTCCTGCTTGCGCGCCATTCCTTTCCCGTTAATGTATAAGTCGGGCAGGAGCCACCCCAGCCCGAGGCCGGCTGTTCCCATTAAGATAGGCTGGACAAAGATTTTAGACGTGATTCCTCCCAGCATCCATAAGAGCGCGGCCAACCCGGCTGCGGCAAGGTATTTGATCACCAGTAACTCCCTTGGCGCTATTTTTTCGTTAATGCCGGCTGCAATGATTTTTTTGCCCAACTCTGCTTCCTTTTCGGCCGGGATGGCTTTTACCACAAGCCTTGAAATTTTGGCCAGGACTGGTTTAATTGCTCTCCGGTATAGAGGGGCTTTTAGCTCTTGCTCCCGGACTGTCGGGGCACGGCCGACAACTTCGGTGACTCTTTTTTCCACCTCGCGGCGCCCTTTTGTAATAAAATTGTAAATAACCAGTGTTAAAAGTAAGGCTTCTGCAAAAACTGTTGCAATTATTAATTCCAGCAAACAAGATCCCCCCTATACGGGAATTTGAATTATTTTTCTTATAATAGCCATTCCGAGGATTTGGAACAAAACGGCAAAGGAGATCATCAGCAGGCCGGTTTTGCTGCTAAAAAGAACCCCAATATATTCAGGGCTGAGCATGTATATCGCTGCTGTTAAAAAAATGGGAAGAAGACCGATAATCAGGCCGGACATCCTGCCCTGGGCCGTCAAGGTCTTTATTTCCCCCTTGATCCGCACTCTTTCCCTGATGGTGTTGGCGATATTATCAAGCACCTCTGCCAGGTTGCCTCCAACCTGGCGTTGAATCAGCACGGCTGTGACAACCAGCTCAAGATCCTCACTGCCAACGCGTGAACTCATATTCTGGAGGGCTGCCTCAGTGGGAGTTCCCCAGTTCATCTCTTGCAGCGCCACACCGAACTCCTTGGCAATGGGATCCGGTATTTCTTTGCGGACCATGTCCATGGCCTGAAGGAAGCTAAAGCCGGAGCGCAGGGAGTTGGCCATGATTACCAGAGCGTCTCCGATTTGGCCATTGAACTTATTGAATCTTTTTGCTTTAGCCATGTGCAGGCCGAAATAGGGCAAATACCCGCAGGTAACCAGGGCCAGCAAACCGATTGCGATTTTGCCGGAAATCAGGGTAAAGAAAAGGCCGCCGCCCAATGCTGATAGCAGCATCAGCCCAAGATATTCCTCCCCCTTTAGAGGAATATCCGCCCTGGCTAACTCTGCGTCAACCCCGGCCGTTACTTTGCGGGCGGTAAATAACCTGCCGGTCAATTCCAGTACCTTGCGCCCTGTTCTTACGTTGCTTTTGTTTTTATTTACTATTTCCAGGGCGCTGCGCATCCTGCTGCTGAAAATGCGGTTCATTCGCGCGGCTATTTTTTCCTTTTCTCCTGCTTTTAATTGTTGAAGGCCGGTTATAAACAAAAAAACAGCAAGAAAAACAAGGACTGCAATACCTTCATGGCTCAAAAGACGGCGCCCCCTTTCTGAAGACTTTATAATATCGAAGGATCAAAGGTCTCATACGCCAGGGTGATCCCGTTGGCTTCCAGCTGCCCGATAAACTTGGGCCGGATGCCGGTGGCGATAAAATTGCCTCTAAGCTCGCCTGCGGGGCCGGCGCCTTCTTGCTTGTAAACATATATATCTTGCAATACGATGATGTCGCCTTCCATACCCTGCACCTCAGTAATATGGGTGATTTTCCGGGAGCCGTCACGCATCCGGCTCTGGTGGATGATCAGGTCGATGGCGGATGAAATTTGTTCTCTGATGGCCTTGACGGGCAGTTCCATACCGGCCATCAAAACCATGGTCTCCAGGCGGGACAGCATGTCGCGGGGCGAATTAGCGTGTCCTGTGGTCAGTGAACCATCGTGGCCGGTGTTCATGGCCTGAAGCATATCCAGCGCTTCCCCGCTGCGGACCTCGCCCACAACAATTCGGTCCGGGCGCATCCGCAGGGCGTTGCGCATCAGATCCCGGATAGCGATGGCGCCTTTTCCCTCAATATTGGGCGGGCGGCTTTCCAGTGTAATCAGGTGTTCCTGCCTTAGTTGGAGTTCTGCCGCGTCTTCAATAGTTACTATCCTTTCATCGTTGGGAATGAATGACGAAAGAATATTCAGTGTGGTCGTTTTGCCGCTGCCTGTTCCGCCTGAAACGACAATGTTCAGCTTTGCTTTGACACAAGCCCCAAGGAAATCCGCTGTTTGTTGGGTCAGAGTACCAAAACGGACCAGGTCTTTTATGGAAAGAGGGTCTTTAAAAAATTTGCGGATAGTGATGGTGGGACCGTTTAAAGCCAGCGGCGGAATGATGGCATTTACCCTTGAACCATCCGGCAGGCGGGCGTCGACCATCGGCATACTTTCGTCGATGCGCCTGCCCAAGGGAGTAACGATTCTTTCGATGATGTGCATGACATGGTTATTGTCGCGGAAACGTATGCCGGTAAGCTGCAATTTTCCGTTCTTTTCTATATAGACCTTGTCCGGACCGTTGACCATCACCTCGGTTATTTCCGGATCGTTGAGCAGGGGGGTAATGGGTCCAAAAGCAATGGCGTCATCCGATATCTCCCTGGCAATGCGCTGTTTATCCGCACGGGGTATGTGCTCGTTTTCATTTTCAAGAATTTCCACGACCATATTTTCAATTTTTACAGCAAGCGATTCCGGGCATTCCTTGTCGGCAGGCCTTTCTTTCAGTTCTTCAATTATTCTTTTGTGAATATTGGTTTTTAGCTGTTCATAAGGATCTTTTTGAGCTGCCGGCCGGGTTTGCGCCTGCTTTTTCGTTTCTGCCCGGGCAGATTTTTGTTTTTCCAGCCTGGCTAAAAGTGACACAAATCTCACCTCGATTACTTAATATCTGCATAGCCGGTTAGCGGCGGGCCTGCCCACACAAAATTTAAAAGCAAAAAAATTTACTGATGATAGATTTCTTTTTCTTTATTTCAGGAGCAGTGTCAACCGCAGCCAGTGTCCATTGCCCAGCGAAATTTCTAATGGCCTGCCCGATTTTGCTGTTTAGATGCGTCATAATAAATGGGCATCCTTTATTAATAGAAGACAGGACTATCTTTTCATCATAAGGTAAAATGCCAGCAAGGGATGTACTGAGGCTTTTTTCTAGATCTGATATTTTGACCCCGTAGTCGAGGGTGGACTGGTTCAGGAGCAGTTTTACCTTTTTTGACAGGTTAAGTGTGTCCAGGACATCCAGGGCGGTCCGGGTATGTTTCACGGCCGGCAGGCCGCGGGTAAATGTTAAAATAATATCATCCGCCATTTCCATAGCGCCCAGGTTTAGATCGTTAAAAAGAGGTGAAGTGTCGACTATAATATAATCATAATGTTCTTTGAGCAAAGTAAAAATTGTCTCTACATGAGATGTTGTGACGACTTCGGCCTGCTCCGGCCGCAACGGGGCGGGGAGGACTTTTAAACCGGACATGTGAGGGACCATGTACGAATTAACAAGCGAATACTCCATCAAGTCCTCTTCCTGTACCAAATCGGCAATGCTCCTTGTTGATGCAAGATTTAGCATTAATGTCGCATCGCCGCTCTGTAAATTCAGGTCTACCAGGGCCACTTTTTTCCGGCTTTCCTGGGCCATGCATACGGCAAGATTGCATGAAATAACAGTCTTGCCCACTCCACCCTTGCTGGAGAAAACAACTATTATTTTATTCTCCGGCGCCGCTGGTTCGGGTTTTGTCAAGGTGACAGGCGGAACAGCAGCGGCACGGGCCGCCCGCACTTTATAAAGTTTGCCGACGCGGCGGATGGTATCGGCTAGTTCGCTGCTGCTAAAGGGCTTTACCAGATAATCCCTGGCGCCGGCTGCCATAGCTTTTCTCAAGTACTCGGGCTCGCTCTGAATGGAAATAATGACCACAGCAGTGTCAGGTATTTTATCGGCAATGGCTTCGGACGCTGTGATCCCGTCCATGTCCGGCATGTTGACGTCCATCAGCACCACATCCGGTTTGAGGTTTTCCGCCAACTGAATGGCCTCATGCCCGCCTCCGGCTTCGCCGACAACGGCAATGTCTTCTTCAAAATACAAAAGGCGTTTGATGTCTTCACGTACATTGGCAATATCATCGACAACCAGGACGCTGGTCTGACTCATGGTGATGAACCTCCTTTGGTTAGTGCACCAGTTGATTCATTCTAATTGACGGAAGGTTGATGAATTCCTGGTCTATTGCCGGGCGCAAGGCCAGCCTGATGGTCCCTTTTTCAGAACAGAGCGCCAGTGGCTGGGCTTGCTCAGGCGTTACCGAAAGTGTAATGGTACGGGCGGAAGTGGTAGTTTTTTTACCGTCCTGGCTGCTTTCCCCGGCAGGGCCGGTAGACTGGTCGATAGACAGGACATCTATGTTTTGGATCAGCAAGGTAGTAATACTGGATTTTTCCTGGCCCACAGCGCCCTGCAGGTCGAATGTGCCCAGAACGTCCACCCGGTCGCCCGGCCTGACCAGGCCCGCCAGGCCGGAAACTTCGTTAACCGCAACGGTCATGGCCCGTTTTCCCGGCGGAATTTGCAAAGCTAGTCCGTCGCCGCTTTCTTTGTCTTTGACCAGCCTGTCACGGAGCACTTGCTCACCCGGCAAAATTTCCGATCGTGTTATTTTGCCCACAGCTTCCCTGGCATCCACTGCAGCCCGTTCATGCACGTATTTTGCCGGCACGTCCTTTAATTCAATCATCTGCGCTGAGATCTGCGTCTTGGCAGGTATCTGCTGGCGGGCAACGACCACCTTGATGAAATCGCCGCTGTCGGCGTAGGTTTTTTTGGTATGATCAAGAAATAAATATATTCCCGCAGCTGCGATCAATCCGATGACTATAGCAAGAATCAGGATAATCTTGTTCTTCATGTTTGCTCACCTCGTCTTATTCAACCAGCTTAACTCCGTTAACGCCGCAATCTAACGCACCAGAAATACTGTCCCCGTCCACCACCAACCTGATGAAATAACCTTCAATGTAGTTTTCATTTCCCTGGCCGGCCACCCTTTCCACCAGAAAAGCAGCAAAGCCGGCTATCCTTATTTTTTTGACCTGTTCTTTTTCGATATTAATAGGTTCATAAACCGGAACAATCAAAATCCTCGGGCAGCCGGGCTCATAGCAGGCAGGGGAGCAGGTGGGAGAGTGCCTGCATTGACTGATGCGCCAGTCTATAGCCCGCTTGGTCGGGTTGGACATGTTGCCTGTTTCCGTATCAACCTCGTCACCCACCGTCAGTTTTCCATCATAACCGTGTTTTAAATTGTTCTCATAATTACTTGCGCCGTTACCTCCCAGAGAAAGAGCGCCGTATGTGCCCGGGCCGAGCGGGGAGGGCTCCGGGCTGTTGGAGCCTTGTTTTAAAATGTACCTTGTGTTAAAAGTAAAATCTTGATTTGGTATAGATAACGGGGCCGCGCCCTGATATGAACTAATGGCGGCGACAGCGGCTGCTGCCTGCGCGCCAACCGTGCCGGTATTGATGCTGAACGCCCTGGCAAAGGTAAAACCCACCTGTTTTGCAGCTGTAACTGTTATTTTTGCGTCCGGG
>JAQVLS010000041.1 GCA_028704035.1 Desulfotomaculaceae bacterium
TCACCCCGGCCAACTCAACAATAATTCTTCGTGCCCCTTGCTTCTGGATAATCGGTTCCGATACACCGAAAGCGTTGACCCTGTTTTCGATCACAGCCATCGCCTGGTTTACCCTGTCTTCCGTTACAGGCGCTTCCGGCGTATCGATGGCCTCCAGCACTACGTAAACGCCGCCTTTTAAATCCAGCCCCTGTTTAATTAAATTTGTAAAAGGAATCCAGTTTACTCCCGGAAATACCGGCCGGACGGCCAGGACACACAAAACCGCCACAACCAATACGATACCAACAAGTTTCAGGATCTTGTCCCACTTCATCTTAGTTAAACCTCCATCAATAAAGCTTAAGTTATAACAACTTGGCGCCGTTTATAACCAGTTCAAATTTACATTTTAGAAAGTTGGACGCTCTCCGGCACATCATCATGCGGCTTAAAAAAATTTCAAAGTATTCCATAACGGGGCAGATATCAATATCAATCGTCAGTTCCATAGTAATCGTACGCTTATCGTCAGCCACCCAGAGGAAAGAATGCTCCACAGCATAATTTACCCGGTCATGGATGTCAAAGGTGGCAAAGTCAGGGTTGCGGACCCTGGAACGGTGCACATCAGACTTGTCGGCAATAATCAAGGCCGCCGCCACGCTGTTTACAGCATGGCCATACTGCTCCTCATGGTTGGCTATGGCGGATATTATTGTAGCTATTTCATCCGGGTGCATACCCATCTGCATCAGGATCGTATATGCCATAACCGCACCGGTAATACCGTGGTCATTGCGGTTGGCCACGTTCCCGATGTCATGAATATATCCGGAAATAGCGGCCAGTTCCGCCTGCCTTTCTGAATAACCCAGCCGTTCCATAATATTTCTGGCAATACTGGAAACAAGGCTTACATGGCGGTAGCTGTGCTCAGTAAAGCCCATTACGCTTAGATATTTATTCCCCTTACGAATAAAAGCATCGATCACAGGGTCCTTTTTTATATCTTCCAGGGTTATCATGCCGTTATAACTCCCTACCAGGGAAAGGCTCCTTCCCCAGATATACCTTTTTGTCACATAACATAGTAAAAAAGAAAAAGACCTCGATTTACAATATTTAACTTGGCAAAAGGAGTAGATGGATGTTCTACTCCTTTATTGCTCCTTTATCTCCATCTTCATGTTCGGTTACAACCTGGGAGACTGCGGTTTTCAGGAATTCCATCCGGATTTTATCGGCTACCTCAAGTATGAATGACTTATCTTTGATCTTCACTATGGTACCGTAAATCCCTCCGATGGTAATAATCTTATCATCCTGTTTGATACTGCTAATCATTTCATTGTGTTTTTTCTGGCGCTGCTGCTGGGGCCGGATCATTAGAAAGTAAAGTATAGCAAACAAACCAACTATGTACAGCAGGGATATCGTCTGGGGATTACTACCCACTATCAGCCCTCCTTTCTTTCTCTTATTTCTTCTACTGCCAGGTAAATTCCTTTTTTTTAGAGGAATTTTATAAGATATCAGACATCTTGATAGGTATTAATAAATTTATTTCTATACTCCAGCATCCTGCCATTCTGGATGGCCTCCCTGATTTCTACCATCAAATTCAATATAAAGTAGATGTTATGAATGGTGGTCAGCCGGATGCCGAGCACCTCCCCGGCCTTTAGTAAATGCCTGATGTAGGCGCGTGTATAGTTGCGGCAGGTATAGCAGTCGCAGTCCGGATCCAGGGGTGAAAAATCACGGGCATAGGCGGCATTCCTTACCACCAGTTTACCCCGCCTGGTAAATACGGAACCATTGCGGGCAATGCGGGTGGGCAGCACGCAGTCAAACATATCGATTCCTCTGATCACCCCCTCCACCAGGCAGTCGGGAGAACCCACGCCCATCAGGTAGCGGGGCTTCTCCTGCGGCAGGTAGGGCACAGTATGATCAAGCATTTCGTACATCAATTGTTTTGGCTCGCCCACACTCAAGCCGCCGATAGCATAACCGGGAAAATCAAACTCCACCAGCGCGTGGGCACTTTTTTCGCGCAGGTCGGGGAACATCCCACCCTGCACAATGCCAAAAATACCTTGCCCTTCTCTCCGCTGAACAGCCAGGCACCTCCCGGCCCACCTGGTTGTGCGTTCTAGCGCTTGCAGCGTATACTCACGGGTGCTCGGGTAGGGCGTGCATTCATCAAAGGCCATAGCAATATCCGACCCAAGGCAGGCTTGTACTTTCATAGCTTTTTCCGGGGTGAAGAAATGTTCCGAACCATCAATATGGGAGCGAAAAACAACTCCTTCTTCTGTTATCTTACGCAGCGGTCCCAGACTGAAAACCTGAAAACCGCCGCTGTCGGTCAATATCGGGCCGTCCCAGTTCATAAAACGGTGCAGTCCGCCCGCCTCGCGGATCAACTCATGGCCCGGCCGCAAGTAAAGATGATAGGTATTGCTTAAAATTATCCGCCCGCCCGATTCTTTGACTTCTTCCGGGGTCATGGTCTTCACTGTGGCCTGAGTGCCGACAGGCATGAAAACAGGGGTCTCAACAAAACCGTGTCCTGTCTGCAGGACCCCCAGACGGGCGCGGCACTCTTTGTCATTTTGCATAACCTTAAAACTAACTGCCATTTAGTCCTCCGTATCCAGTTACAGTTATACCCATATTTTTTATTCCTTATAAATATTTACATGATCAGCATGGCGTCCCCGAAACTAAAAAACCTGTACCTGCTCCGCACTGCCTCCTGGTATGCCGCCATGATTTTTTCTCTGCCCGCCAGGGCTGAGACCATCATCAGCAGGGTAGATTTGGGCAGGTGGAAATTGGTCACCATCCCGTCGATCAGCTTGAATTTGTAGCCCGGGTAAATGAAGATCCCGGTCCAGCCTGAACCGGGATGCAGCCGGCCATTGCTGTCAGTGGCGCTTTCGAGACAGCGGGTGGTAGTGGTGCCGACGGCGATGATCCTGCCGCCGCGCTCTCTGGCGCCGGATACGACTGCAGCTGTTTCCTCCGGCACTTCGTAGTATTCCTCATGCATGCGGTGCCTGGTGACGTCCTCTACCTTCACCGGCCGGAAAGTACCAAGCCCCACGTGCAGCAGGACCGGCGCCACGGCTACACCCATTTCCCTGAGCCGGGCTAAAAGGCTCTCTGTAAAATGAAGACCGGCCGTGGGAGCCGCTGCCGATCCCGCCAGCCGGGCGTAAACTGTCTGGTAACGATCCTGGTCCAGGAGGGGCTTTTTGATATACGGCGGCAGCGGCATAATTCCCACCGCGGCCAGGATCTCTTCAAAGGGACCCGCGAAATCCATTTCTACTACCCTGCCGCCAAAATCGGTATCATCCAGGATCCGGCAGGCCAGCAAGTCTTTTTTAAACACCAGCCGGGTACCCGGCCCGGCCTTTTTGCCCGGCCGTACCAGCGCCTCCCAGCGCCTGGCGTCCAGTTGTTTCAACAAAAGCACTTCCACCCGGGCGCCTGACGCCTCTTTATAACCCATCAGCCGGGCAGGAATTACTTTTGTATCGTTTATAATGAGGGCATCCCCCGGTTTGAGGTAATCGATCAGGTCGGTAAACCTGCGGTGCGCAAAACCCTCCCTGTCCAGCCGGACCACCATTAACCTGGATGAGTCCCTGTCTGCGGCCGGATCCTGGGCGATCAATTCCTGCGGCAAAAAATAATCAAAGTCGGAAATATACACCTGTATCAGTTAGCTCCTAATTCAGTTTTCTAATATTGCTAAGGATTTAGTGCTTTAACGGCCGTAGTCCCCGGCAAGTTCTATTCCTGAATAATAGTATTTCAGGATATCCTGGTATTTATAACCTTCTTCCGCCATGCCGCGGGCGCCGTACTGTGACATCCCCAGCCCGTGGCCCGAGCCGCTGCCGGTGATTTCCACACCGGTTAGATTTTTCTGTTTGTCATATTGTCTGGTTAACTGGAACAGTGAACTTTTTAAACCAAGCGCCATCCTGACGTTGTCGGCATTGTTGATCACAACGGTCAGCGGTTTTCCATCCGTCCCTTCTCCTTTTATTTCTATTTTTTTAACCCTTTGACCGGATGATGTGCGGGCCAGTTCTTTAATGTCTGTTATTTTTTTAAATTTATAACCGGCGGAGGCCAGCTTTTTTATTAACTGGTCGGTTGTATAACTGACCTGCCAGTTATAGTGATCGCCGTTTTTATCATAGGGATCGGATTTTCCCTTTATATAAGAAACTGCATTGTTCCAGACGTCTTCACTATTTTCCGTGCAGCCGCCGCTGCTGGAATGATAAAAGGCCGACACTACCCTATTACCGGACAGCATTATTATCCCCCTGGTCTCCTCCACGGCTTTACTGGTTGAAGAAGATTCAGCGTCATATCCCCCGTAAACCTGGCTCGTCATGTCACAGTACACATCAAAAGACCCCCGGCTGGTAGCGGCGCGCTCCATAACATAGTTCCGCGCCGCCACCGCTTGCGCCTTTAAGGCTTCCGGGTGCCAGTAAGACAGTATTTCAGCCGGGACAACGCCCCGCAGGTAGTCTTCAATATTCAACACGTTTACTGCGGTAAGCCCGCCGTCTTCCAGGAGAAACTCCATGTCGCCGCGGTACCTTTTGCCGGCGGATGCGCTGTTTAAGGTAACCAGGTTCAGGCCGTCGCTGCCGCCGGTAAGCTGCACTGTTTTGCTGGATGACCTGACGGTCGGCGCCTCTGACGATCCTAATGAGATAGTCCTGCCGTCTCCATTTACAGCCATCAATGCAGCAATACTTTGTTCCATCACCCGGTTGCTGCTGTTGATTACAGAAGCGCTGGACCTTGCTTCACGCACCAGCAGCGGACCCTTCAAAGTGCCGTAATCGCTCCGTGAGCCGGATAGCGAAATACGTTTTCCCTTTAACCCCACCTGCATTTTTTCACCCTGTTTCAGCACAGCCAGGACCCGGCCCGTCGCCTGGTCGACAATTTCATAATTACCGCTGACCTGAAATGAGAAGTCGGCACAGTCCCTGACCAGGGCTACCCGGACAGTACCGGCAGAAGCGGCGCCCGCATCACCGGCACATAAGAAAAAGCACGATAGCACTATGAAAGATGCAATAATAGTTCTAAAAAGATAATGTGATTTCACTGGCTAACCCCCCCTAGCATTAATGTCTCATCCGACAGAAATTCGGCGGATTAGTTAAATTTCCTTCCCAAGCTAAAAAAAACCGGCGGCTTTTTAGCTTACCGGCGGAAAATATTAAGAATTATTGTCAGTAATATGCTTAGTATTATTCCAGTCATTACCGGGAAATAAAAACTGAAGTTGCCCTTCTGGATAAAAATATCACCGGGCAGGCGCCCCAGTCCGAACAACCTGCCGCCGACCAGCATTATGCCCCCCAGCGCCAGCATAATTGCACCAATAAACAGGAATGTTTTGCCAAAGGACTCCCACATTAACCTTTCACTTCCCATTATTTTTCGGTTTATAATAACGGTCTTTTTCACTGTAGATGCAGCCGCAGTATTTCTGGCGATACATACCCATTTTTCTGGACAGTGCCGTAGCCTCTCTGTATCCAGGCCGGAAATCCTTATAATAAAACGTTACCCCGTGTTTCTCTCCGGCCGCCCGGCCAATTTCCCCGATCAGCTCATGTTTCTGGTAGGGACTGACCAGGAGAGTAGTGCTGAAACAATCATAACCGCCCACTTTTGCTTCCCGGGCAGCCTGTTCCAGCCGCATCGTGTAGCATACCCGGCAGCGTTTTGATTCCCTAAAAGCGGCGCCGCGTAAAAATTCTTCCAGGTGGTAGCCTGGATCAAAGATCACATTCATGCCGATTTCAGCGGCGTATTTTTTCAGTGCCTCCTGCCGCTTTATAAATTCAGTATATGGATGGATGTTGGGATTAAAAAAATACCCTGTCACATCCAGGCCTTCGCTTCTTAATAATTCCACGGGATAGATCGAACAAGGGGCGCAGCAGGCATGCAGCAGCATTTTCATCAGGCTCACTCCTCTAAAAAAAACAATTCAACAGGATTAACAGGCTTATATATTCATATAATAATTGTCATTTATTAATTAAATTTTGTATCTTTTTTATATTATTACCACAGGGTTTTTTGTTTTTCATTACCGGCGTCGCGTTCCAAACCCAGATGCTGGTACGCTAAAGCTGTGGCGACGCGACCACGGGGTGTCCTGGCCAGCATACCTAACTGGATCAGATAAGGTTCGTAGACATCCTCCAGTGTATCCGTTTCTTCACTGGTGGCCGCCGCCAGGGTATCCAGCCCAACCGGCCCGCCTGCAAACTTTTGGATAATGGCGAGCAGTAGCCGCCTGTCGGCCTGGTCCAGACCCAAAGGGTCCACCTCCAGGAATGCCAGCGCTTCATCAGCTACTTCGTGTGTAATAATATTGTCTGCTTTAACCTGGGCGTAATCTCTGACCCGTTTCAACAGGCGGTTGGCCACCCGGGGAGTCCCCCTGGAGCGGCCGGCAATTTCAAGGGCGCCGTCCTTTGTTATTTCTATCCCCAGTATGCCCGCCGTCCTAGTCACAATAAGCACCAATTCTGCCGGCTCGTAGTAATCCAGCCTGCTGATCACGCCAAAACGGTCCCGCAGGGGAGATGTCAGCAAGCCGGCACGGGTGGTGGCCCCCACCAGAGTAAACCGCGGCAGATCCAGCCGCAGGGAGCGGGCGCCCGGCCCCTTGCCGATGACAATGTCCAGAGCATAGTCCTCCATAGCCGGGTATAATACCTCTTCCACGGTCTTGCTCAGGCGATGGACTTCATCGATAAACAAAATATCTCCGGGCGCCAGGTTGGTCAGTATGGCCGCCAGGTCGCCTGGGCGCTCTATGGCCGGGCCGGACGTGGTCCTGATATTCACGCCCATTTCAAAAGCGATGATATTGGCCAGGGTGGTTTTCCCCAATCCGGGCGGTCCGAACAGGAGGACATGGTCCAGGACCTCGCTCCTTTCACGGGCGGCCTGAATAAAGATAGAGATCATTTCCTTGACCTTTACCTGCCCGATGTATTCCTCCAGCCTGTGCGGGCGGAGATTCAAATCGGCCTCAAAGTCCTCCGGCCGCGCGGCGGCAGATATGAGTCTTTCCTCCATGATTATGCACCTCAAAAGAAATTATTGAAACTAAACCTTTTATTTATTTTTTCACCAGGAGGCGCAGGGCGCTCCTGACTAGTTCCTCTACCGGCGGGTCCACCAGCCCGGTCTGCGCCTCTTTCAAGGCCCGGCGTCCTTCCACAGCAGAATAACCCAGCGTTTCCAAGGCCTCCAGAGCATCGTTTTCACGCCCGCTGACAATACTGCGGGGATCTGCTTCATCGAACAAGTCGGATACCTTGTCTTTTAATTCCAGTACGATCCGGGCAGCTGTTTTTTTGCCTATACCCGGCGCCCTGGTCAGCATGGCGATGTCTTCACCGGCGATCGCCCGGCCCAGCTCACCGGGTGTATATATCGACAGGACGGCAAGCGCACTCTTGGGCCCGACGCCTGATACGTTCAGCAGCTTTAAAAAAAAGGCTAATTCATTTTTGCTCTGGAAACCATACAGGTAAAACCCGTCATCTCTCACTACCAGACTGGTATGCAGCATGATTTCACTGCCCCTGGCCGTCATTTGGTATGGGGGCGATAAAGGCACTTGCACCTTGTAGCCGATACCGCCGACATCAATTATAAGTGCACCCGCCTGGATATCTTCCAGTTTTCCCTTGATAAAAGCAATCATTGTAATTTCCTCATCCATGAATATAGTTGCCCGTGGCATATTGCTACCGCGAGCGCGTCCGCCACATCATCGGGAGTCGGCGCTTCCGGCAGGGCCAGAATGGTCTTAATCATATACTGCACCTGTTCTTTTGCCGCCCGGCCGTAACCTGTCACAGCTTGTTTTACCTGAAGGGGAGTGTATTCAAAAACAGGCAGGCCGGAACTGGAGGCGGCCAGCATGACCACTCCCCTGGCATGCCCTACAGCCAGCGCAGTGCGCGCGTTTTTATTAAAAAACAGTTCTTCCACGGCAAACTGCTCGGGCTGGTAATGCCTGATAATACCAGTCAGCTCCTGATAAATAGTTTGCAGCCTGCCGGACATAGGCGTCTCCGGGCTCGTCCGAATACAGCCGCATTCTACCAGAGAATACCGGCTGCCGTTATATCTGACCAGACCATATCCGGTAATGGCGGTACCGGGGTCCACTCCCATTATAAACATATGTTCCCATCCCCTCCACCAGAGATTATTTCTACAGAGATGGGGGCAATCCTTTATTTTTCTGTTTTCAGTACCGCAGCCCGGCATTACGCTGTTAATAAGCGTATAAACCGGGCCGCGGTACAACCTGCTATGTTGGTGGTGGAATTAGCGATCAAACATGCTCATCCATGTTTTCCAGCGCCGCATTAAGGGTCTCGTCAGAACTGAACTCCAGCTCTGCACGCAACATTTCTGCGGTTATATTCGACTGTTTTTGCAGATCCATAGCCTGTTCAAGTTTAATTCTATAGTCCGGGTGCAGTGATTCCACCATGATGTTCTCCACTCGCAAGACTCTGTCATTATAGCCCAAAGGGCCCTCATAAACAGCTACTTGCCCATTGTATATACCTATGTGTCTGAATTTCCGGTGGAGCGGACAAAATTCTTCGGCTTTTAAGGTCAAAGAGAGCATCCCCGGGTTGGTGAAAACGACGGTCCACCCCTCTGCGGCAGGGAACTTTTCCAGCAAGGCTTTCTTGTCCATATGCAGCAGTTCCCCGGAGGTGTATCCTTCCGAAACTTTTTCCAAATCGCCGCACAGATACTTTTTTTCTTTATATACTTTCGTCTCCGCAGTAACTCTGGTTTTAAACAAATTTAATACAGGCATTATTATTTCGACTGGCCTGCTGTCAGGTTGATATACATATCTGCCCCAAAAAAAACCCGTCCCTATAGAAATAAATAAAATCAGCACTAATGCGCCTGCCAATACACAATTTTTGTAAAATGACATCCATAAATCCTCCGGCAAATATTGTTATGTATATTATTCCCATTTTCAGGTTTTATATCCCACTTCTGGCAATCTTGTCGCCTACCACATTTCTTTTATTTCCACCAGCTATTATCAATTGTGCCAGGGTCTTCGCCAAAATGGAAGAAAGCACATGTTTATCATGACCAAAATACCTGCGGGTTAATAACGTTTTTTGCGGATAAAACAAAAAGACTGCCGACATTACTTTGTCAACAGCCTGAATGACGCCCATTAAATTGCTTGTTTTTTTATTCCTCTATTTCAAAATTTGCGTAAACATTCTGCACATCATCGTGGTCCTCCAGCGTTTCCATCAGCCGCATCATCTGTTCGGCTTTTTCTCCTGCAAGGTTAACTGTTGTCTGCGGCGCCATAGTTACTTCCGCCGACGCGATCTTAACGTCCGCACTTTCCATAGCTTCCCTGACAGACTGGAGGTCAGCTGGCTCACACACAATTTCGTATAAATCATCCTCAATATTAAAATCCTGTGCTCCCGCATCTATTGCAGCGAGCATAATTTCGTCTTCATCAAGACTATTATCAGCCTTTTCGACTATAATAATGCCTTTTTCATTGAACATCCAGGCAACACAGCCGGTTTCCCCCAGGCTTCCCCCGTTTTTTGAAAAGATAAACCTTACTTCTCCCGCAGTGCGATTCCGGTTATCGGTCATGATTTCAAGCATAACTGCAACACCGCCCGGGCCGTAGCCTTCGTATATTAATTCCTCATAATTTGCGCCGCCGGTCTCACCGGCCCCTCTTTGAATAGCGCGCATAATGTTGTCATTGGGAATATTGGCTTCCTTCGCCCGCATAATTGCTGTTTTCAGTCTGGCGTTGCCCTCCGGGTCAGCGCCTCCCTGGCGTGCCGCAATAATAATTTCTTTAGCCAGGCGGGTAAATATTTTACCCCGCTGCGCGTCAACCTTCGCTTTTTTACGCTTGATAGTCGCCCACTTTGAATGACCGGACAATATGCTCCCCCCTCCGGTAGTAAATGTAACAAATAAAAAAGCGCAAAGCGCCCCGATACCACCTAAATACACATAAAACCATAAATTATCTTATCATATAATTTATATTACTGCAATTCAGGATATCTTTGTATTTGTCAACCGAAATATTGGCTACTTTGCCGAACTAAATGTTGACCACCTTGGCGAAAAAAAATATATGATAGTTTACCAGGGATAACAACTAGAGAGTGCTACTTCCTTTCCTGTTCAAGGTGGGTAAGTCTTTCAAGGAGACAAATAATGTCTCTTATAATTATATTTTATACGGATAAAATAATTATCAATGAAAGGAGGAATGGGTTAATGAATGAAAAAAACAAAAAAACCCGTCCCAAAAAATCAGCTAATGATAAATCTTTCGATCCAAACATTGTTGTATCTTCAACTGAATGTACCGGGTTAATACCAAACCCGCCGCTGTCGGAGGATCAGGCAGAATCATATGCTGAGATCTATGACATTCCGCACCCGGAAGACTAAGCAGAAATTGTTCCTTAACTCTAGTCTTCTCCAGCCTCACAAATGCCTGAACATGCATGTTGAGGTATATCCCCGATTGAAAAGCTGAGGCATGTCCCCGATTAAGACAAAACCCCCAGGTTGTTGTCAACCGGGGGGTTTTTTAAAATAATTCTGGCGACGTCCTACTCTCCCAGGGACCGACGTCCCAAGTACCATCGGCTCAGGAGGGC
>JAQVLS010000042.1 GCA_028704035.1 Desulfotomaculaceae bacterium
CACGGAAGAGGAAAAAGTGCAGATAGCCGTCAGGCATCTGCTGCCGAAGCAAATAAAGGAACATGGTCTCAGCAAAGAAATGCTGAGGGTATCTGAAAATACCATACGAAAAATAACCCGGGAATACACTCGCGAGTCAGGCGTCCGAAATTTAGAAAGACAGATCGCTACAATCTGCCGTAAGACCGCGCGTCAGGTTGTCACCGACAAGATCAAGAAGCTCCGTGTAACCTCCCAGAATTTGAATCGGTTCCTGGGTTCACCACGTTTCCGCTATGGCGTCGCCGAGTTGGATGACCAGGTTGGAGTAGCGACAGGTTTGGCCTGGACAGAAGTAGGCGGAGACACCCTTGCTATCGAAGTCTCTGTTTATAAGGGCACAGGCCGTCTTACTTTAACCGGCAAGCTGGGCGATGTGATGAAGGAATCAGCCCAGGCCGGATACAGTTATGTCCGCAGCCGCGCCGCTGAATTAAACATAGACGAAGATTTATATGACAAGCAGGATATCCATATCCACATCCCGGAAGGGGCGATTCCCAAGGACGGCCCCTCCGCCGGTATAACCATGGCCTCCGCCCTCGCTTCGGCGATTACCGGCCGGAAGGTGCGTCATGATGTAGCGATGACTGGAGAAATCACTCTGCGCGGCAGGGTTCTGCCGATTGGCGGAGTCAAGGAAAAAATACTGGCAGCTCACCGGGCTGGGATAAAAACTGTGATTCTGCCGAATGATAATAAAAAGGATTTAGATGAGATCCCGAAAAAAGTCAAGGACAAAATGAAATTTATTCTGGTTGACCACATGGACCAGGTGCTGGAAACAGCTCTTACTGAAAGGGAGTATGTGCCGGCGCCCATAACGGCTGACGCACCGGTCATGCCGCAACCACCGGCTTACACGCCGGCCGTGGTAAACGAGGGGGGTACCCAGATTCCTTCATGAAAATAACAGGCGCCGAATTTGTTACCAGTGCGGTTAAAACTGCTGACTACCCGGCCGGGGAACTTCCAGAAGTTGCCCTAGCCGGGCGTTCTAATGTAGGGAAGTCTTCACTATTAAACAAAATTGCCAACAGGAAAGGGCTGGCGCGCACCAGCAATACCCCCGGCCGTACCCGTCTTATAAACTTTTTCAAAGTTAACGGGGTTTTCCACCTTGTTGATTTGCCCGGCTACGGTTACGCCAAAGTCTCGCTCAAAGAGAAGGAAAGCTGGCGCATCATGGTGGAAGGCTACCTGTTGACCAGAAAAAATCTGCAAGGCGTCGTGCTGCTAATAGACAGCCGCCATCCGCCTACCGCCCAGGATATCCAAATGTACGGCTGGCTGAAATATCGTGGTATAAATACCGTAGTCGTTGCTACAAAAGCGGATAAGAATTCACGCTCCAGGCTGCTGCAGTCCCTAAAAGTCATCCGTGCCGCCCTGCCTCTGGCAGATGGGGACCAGCTGGTGCCTTTCTCTGCCGAAACCGGCCAGGGAAAAGAAGAACTGCTTGAAATAATCGCCCGCTGGGTGGGAAAAGAGTCGCCGGACGTCGGAAGCTAGATTTTAACCGTTGGCACATACTGCATTCCCCGGAGTGTCAATTGGGGACATACCTTTTACCACAAAGGAATACCCGCAAGAGGAGGTGTGTCTCCATTCCGCTAACACAGACAATCCCAGGGTTTTACCCTGGGATTGTCTGTGTTAAGCTAATTATCTGTTTTTGAGTTTTCTCCATTGATTTCTGAAGGCTGCGTTTTTTTAGTTTGGTCTGTAGTAGTTTTGCCTTGCTCTTTAATCGTTTTATCCTGCCCGGTAGTAGGCGCTGGCGCTGGCGCGGGTGCTGCCGGTGTGGTTTTTGGTGTCTGGGCAGGCGGAGCCGGGATTTGCGCCGCAGGGGCAGGGGCCGGCGCTGCCGCTTCTGCTCTAACTATTTCAAACCCCGCTCCGTTTATTGTCCTGTTGGGCGGGTTCAGACTGACCGCCGTAACTGGCCCGCTTTTGTCACCAGCATCCTTGGCGCTCACGTATTTAGCCTTGACCTCGAGCCAGATAAAATCCTGGGCGGGTACCTTTTGTATAATGTCTGTGATCTCAATTTTATATTTTATGTTCTCCCCGGCGCTGGCGAGAATATAATTGATGTCGTTGACCTGGACCCAGGTTGTCGCTTCTCTCTTGGAGATGTCGGAGGCAATATTTTTGATCACGTCGGGTGCTTTATTTAAATCGATCGGGCTGAAACCCAATTTTGACGTTTCCGGGATGACTGATGATGGCGTGGGTTCTGGTGCGGGCGCCGGCTGTTGCAAGGCTGAACATCCGGCGCTAAGGCTGAGACATAGCAGCAGCGCAATAATCAATACTTTTCGCATGAACAATACCTCCGTTGTTTTTTTATATTGTTTTCTGTCCTGCCCTAATTAATACATAATAAAAACCCCCGCTGTTACGGGGGATCTCCAGTCTATAGTTATAGAAAAATGCCAGGTGGGTTCAACACCGTGGTAACCTTTTCCTCGGACAGAACCAATTTCTAGTTTGCTGCTGGCGGTTACTGTTTAAAAATGCGTTGAAGAAAACTTTTGTTCCCTTTATCCGCCTTTGGAACATAAACCACAGTCTGCACAGCGTTCAGGGCAAAATCGTTTATAACGATTGATTCATAGGGGATTGTGCCGGTAATTTCTCCGGAATTTTTTGCCGCCCTATGAAATTTTTCGTATGATTCCCCCGTTATCATCGGGTTGGCAGCCCAAACACCAAGTGATTGGTAGCGCCGGATAGAATTCAGCAAAATTGATTTGTCAAGGTTGGGGAAAGAACTTACAGCAGCCTCCGCAGCTTCCTCGGCGCTGTGTGCGCTTAACCACAGCTGGGCTTTATAAATGGCGTTAGTGAACTTTTGGAACAATTCGGGGTTCGATTCGATGCTGCCGGGCATAGCGGCATAAGCTGTCACTGCCATATTCCCGGCGGCGCTGCCGACCGACGCTACTACCCGGCCGGAACCATCGGCCTCAACGAGGGAAGCCTCAGGCTCCAGCAGTTGAATATAATTCCCTGTGCCGGCGCGAAAAGCCGTGATCCGCAGGTTGTCCGGGATATTATAATATATGGTTACTTCCCTGTAAGGGAGCAGGCCGTGGTCTCTTAAAACATTTTCAAGGGCTATTTGCGTGCTGTCATTATGTGCGCTGCCGATGATGGTTTTGCGCTTCAGGTCCTGCCACTGAAAACCTTCCAAACCATTATCTGTCCTAGCCAGCAGCAAAGAGCCGTCCCGGGCCGCCGCCACGGCAAATATCTTCGGCTGGGGGGATTCTGCGGCGGGATTAAACATAATTCTCTGCAAGCCGCATATGACAATGTCGGCCCTGCCTTCAATCAGTGAGGTTCGTATGGCTTCAGCACCTCTCGCGCTGATTGTTACGTCCAGGTTTTCTTCCTGAAAAAAACCGAGGTTTTGAGCCAGATACTGGGGCAGATAAAAGGGTGAGCGTACTGACTCCAAAACCCTTACGGCATGGATCTGTTCAACTGCAGCTGGTCTTTTAATGCTTTTAACTATCGCTAAAGATAAAAAGGACCCCAAAAGAATGATCATTACTATTATTAATTTAGTTCTGGAATGCAATTATAACTCCTCCTCTCCCTCTTTTCTATTAATTGCTATTTCAAGCAAAGAGTTTTGATGACTAATGCCTGCATTGAAAAACAAAGGTAACATTTGCATAATATGGCAACCGGGGCATAATATTTAATATAGATAAAAAGGGGGTATTGTTTTGAAGGGGTTAACTTTTGTGCACTGGTCCAAGACACAGGCGCCAATATTTAGTAGGTTCAGGGCCGGGGCGGCGTTGTTTGGTCTGGCCTGGGCACTGGGGGTAACTTTTGCCGCCTGTGTTTTAATGTTTGCCTGGGTTGTGCTTTCCGTGGGACCGGTCTATAATTTCAGTACTTTTGTAATAGCAGGCTCCGTTTTTGGGGCTGTTACCGGCGGCGCCTTCTGCGGCAGGGCGGCAGGGTCAATGGGGTTGGCGCACGGTTTTTTGACCGGCCTATCCTATGGACTGCTGCTGGCCGCTTTATTTTATATCGGCAGTAGTGCAGGTTTCAGCGCTGCCGAACTGCTGGCACGGGCTCTGCTGCTGGGAGTTGTAGGCTCCTTCGGTGGCCTGCTTGGTGTAAATTCACATATCAGGAGGGGGCTTCCTGCCAGGGAGTAGCCATATCTTTAAATTAGGCGTCCCCCAATGCGGCTCCGGTGGGATTAACACGATTTGGATAGGTTGAAAGGATTTAATAATACAATTGATTCTGACTTGGTTCCAAGATGTTACTGAGGCGCAGGCAACCGGCTGCGTGCCAAGAAATCCTCATAAGAGGATTTTACTTTTATAAGGGGAATATAGATATCAATGGAAAATTAACACCTGCGTAAGTGTATTTGCGAGTGTCTATGGCTTTTTGGATAATTTTTTGGGAGCTTTGATGAACAATTCGCAAAAAGTTATATGGCTTATAATTATCGCTTTCCTTGGAACAGCCGTGATTCTTTTTTGGTGGGTAAGAAATATAACTAACTACAAAGGGGTAAAAAGCAGATATTAAAAAGTTTTCCACGGCGAAGGACTCTCCCTGGTTGACACCGCTGCTTAAAATCTTTATTATATTTTGTAGCTATATTTAACGGCTATGAAAGGGAGGGGACGGTTTCCCGGGCATATTTTGTGGTGTTAGAGATGGAAGCCCCAGGCTGAAAGGTTTCCTGCCCGCGCCTGTTCCTGTCGCCCCGGAGCTTTAGCGCTGAATTCACAGTAAGCGCCGGCGGGTTTTGCCCGTTACAGCAATAAAGAAAAGAGCCGCCAGTTAAAGATATTTTACTATTAACTGGAATCAGGGTGGTACCGCGGATGAATTCCCTCATCCGTCCTTGCAGACGGAGAGGGTTTTTTTATTAACATTGTGAGGAGTGGAATCATTGTTCAAATTAGATATGCCTTCAACCTACGATCCCCGCCTGGTCGAGGGGAAAAGGTACAGGCTTTGGGAAGAAAGCGGGTTTTTCCATACTGTTGTAGACGCCGGGCAGGAACCGTTTTGTATAGTAATGCCCCCGCCGAATATAACCGGTCAACTGCACATGGGACATGCCCTGGACAATACCCTGCAGGATATCCTGACCCGCTGGCGGCGGATGCAGGGATATAATGCACTCTGGCTGCCGGGTACAGATCACGCCGGTATAGCGACCCAGGCCAAGGTTGAAGAAAGCCTGGCCAAAGAAGGTATTTCCCGTTATGATATCGGTCGCGAAGATTTTTTGAAAAAGGTCTGGAACTGGAAGGAAAAGTACGGCAGCAGGATCACCACCCAGTTGCGCCGCCTGGGCGCCTCCTGCGATTGGCAGCGGGAGCGCTTTACCATGGATGAGGGATGCTCGGAGGCGGTCCTGGAAGTGTTTATCAAACTGTATGAGAGGGGCTTGATATACCGGGATAATTATATTACGAACTGGTGTCCCAAGTGCCATACCACTATTTCCGATATCGAAGTAGAACACCTGGACCAGCCGGGGCATTTTTACCATATCAGGTACCCGCTCAAAGACGGCAGTGGGAATGTTATTCTGGCCACTACCCGCCCGGAAACAATGCTGGGTGATGTGGCGGTAGCGGTACACCCTGGCGACGAGCGCTATCAGGATCTGGTGGGGAAAATACTGATCCTGCCCCTGGTGGGGCGGGAGATGCCGGTTATAACCGATGAATATGTCGACCCCTCCTTTGGCACCGGCGTTGTGAAGATTACTCCGGCGCATGACCCCAATGACTTTGAGGTGGGCAGGAGGCATAACCTGCCCCAGGTGGCTGTAATCGATAAGGAAGGGAAGATGAATAAAGAAGCGGGATCCCGCTATCAAGGTCTTGACCGTTATGAATGCCGCAAGAAAATCGTGCGGGATTTAGATGCCGGCGGCTACCTGGTTAAAACGGAAGATCACTCACACGCGGTCGGCCATTGTTACCGCTGCAGCACTGTCATCGAGCCGATGCTGTCCCTCCAGTGGTTTGTCAAGATGAAGCCCCTTGCCGAGCCGGCCATCGAAGCGGTAAAAGAAGGCCGCATCCGGTTTATCCCCGAGCGGTTCACTAAGATCTACCTGAACTGGATGGAAAACATTCGTGACTGGTGCATATCCCGCCAGCTTTGGTGGGGACACCGTATTCCGGTCTGGTACTGCCAGGACTGCGAAGAAATGGTCGCTTCCAAAGAGCCGGTGGCCAGATGCGCCAGGTGCGGCAGCACTGCTCTGAAGCAGGACCCCGATGTGCTGGATACATGGTTTTCCTCGGCGCTCTGGCCGTTTTCCACGCTAGGCTGGCCCCAGAAGACTCTTGACCTGGCTTATTACTACCCCACCACGGTAATGGTCACCGGCCGTGATATTATCTTTTTCTGGGTGGCTAGGATGATTTTTTCCGGACTGGCGTTTATGAACGAGGCGCCGTTCCGTGATGTTTTCATACATGGGCTGGTTATGGACGCCCTAGGCCGGAAAATGAGCAAATCTCTGGGCAACGGTGTTGATCCCATTGATGTAATTGAATCCCACGGAGCTGACAGCCTGCGCTTCATGTTAGTCACGGGCAACACCTCCGGCAACGATCTGCGATTTCATTTTGAAAGACTTGAGGGCGCCCGTAATTTCGCCAACAAGCTGTGGAACGCATCACGCTTTACCCTGATGAACCTGGAGGATTATGACCTGGAAGGAAAACCTGGTCCTTTAAACCTTGCCGACCGCTGGATTATCAGCCGTTACCAATCTGCGATAAAAGAGACGACGAAGTTCCTAGAGGATTATGAGCTGGGCGAGGCGGCCAGAGTGTTGTACGAATTCACCTGGAACGAATTCTGTGACTGGTACATCGAGCTGGCCAAACCAAGACTTTATGGAAAAACAAGCGCCGCTGACAGGTATACGGCACAGAGTGTTTTGTCCTCTGTTCTAAAAGGAGTGCTGGAACTGCTACACCCGTTTATGCCCTTTATTACTGAAGAGATCTGGCAGCATCTGCCCGCCCACGGCATTACCATTATGCGGGCTCCCTGGCCTGAGGTCCGTGAAGATCTGGTGAACACGGCAGCCGAACAGGAAATGGAAATACTAATGGAAGTGACCAGGGCTATCCGCCATATCCGGGGAGAAATGAACGTGCCGCCGGGACGAAAGGCTGAAGTATTATTGACCGCACCGGATAATGCCAGGGCGATAATAGAAAGAAATATGGAATATATACAGCTCTTGTCTAACTCTGCCATAAAAACATATGCGGTATTAGAGAAAATGCCGGAACAGGCAGCGCACGCCGTGACTAAAGGCATGGAGATCTTTGTCCCCCTAAAAGGGCTGATTGATGTAGATAAGGAGGCAGCCCGCCAGGAAAAAGAACTTTTGCATGTAGAAAAGGACCTGGCCCGGGTGCGCGGTAAGCTTGGCAATGCCGGATTTTTGGGGAAAGCGCCGAATGAAGTTATTGAGAAGGAAAAGGCCAAGGAGGAAGAGCTGTCCGGCAAACAGTCCGCCATTAAAGAAAGGCTGGCCATGCTGGGAAGATAGCGTGTCCCCGAATGGGGATGTCCCCTATTGGAAGGAGCAATAGGTTTGAACTTTGAAGAAGCTATGGATTATCTTAGGGGTCTTGCTAAATTTGGCATTAATCTTGGCCTGGGACGCATCGAAGAGCTGCTGAGAAGGCTGGGTGACCCGCACCGGAGCGGACTGAAAATTGTCCATATTGGCGGGACGAACGGTAAAGGTTCTACCACGGTAATGTTGTCGGAGGTCCTGCGTGAGGCGGGATATCGGGTGGGCGCCTTTACTTCGCCTCATCTGCATTCTTACACGGAAAGATACATGATAAACGGGACACAGATAGAACCGGCAAAGATTGCCGCGCTGTTGACCGAACTCCGGCCTTACTTGGACGCGATGGTGGCGGAAGGGTACGAACACCCAACTGAGTTTGAGGTTGGCACGACCCTGGCTTTTTTATATTTTTCCAGGGAAAAAGTAGACTACTTGCTGCTTGAAGTCGGGCTGGGAGGAGCTATCGATTCAACAAACGTGGCCCCTTCAATGCTGGCTGTAATAACAAATGTGGCTATGGATCACATGGATTACCTGGGTCATACGATCAAGGATATAGCTGCTGTCAAAGCTGGTATTATCAAGCCAGGTACGCCGGTGGTAACTGCCGCAACAGGCGCCGGGCTGCAGGTGATCGAAAAGGTCTGCGGGGAGAAAGGTTGCCGGTTGACCAGGGTTGGGCAGGATATAACCTGGGAACCCATATCACATTCAGTCGGCGGTCAGCATTTTTCTGTTACCGGACAAAAAGGATTATACCAGGATTTAACAATAAAACTGCTGGGCCGGCACCAGCAGGCAAATGCCGCAACGGCGATTGGGACAGCGGAAAATCTAATAGAAGCAGGAGCTGTGATCAGTGCGGAGGCGATCCGCCGGGGACTGGCTACAGCGTTCATACCCGGCAGGTTAGAGATCGTCGGCCACAAACCGCTGACAATAATTGATGGGGCGCACAACTATGAAGGCGCCAGGAGTCTCAAGCTAGCCCTTGCGGATCATTTTCCTGGCCGGGACGTAGTCCTGGTAATTGGCATGCTGGCCGACAAGGAGCGCGCACGTGTGGTGGAAGGACTTGTTCCCGGCGCCAAAGCTGTGATTGTGACCAGGCCTGATAGCCCCAGATCCGGTGACTGGCGGCATCTGGCCGAGTTAGCCGGTCGGTACGCCGCAAATATTTCCCTGATGGAAGATGTGGGAGAGGCCTTAAAGAAAGCCAAAAATCTGGCCGGACCGGAGGGGCTGCTATGTGTAACCGGCTCTATCTATTTGGTAGCGGAAGCACGCGGTAAGATCCGGGCAGGGAAATAAAATAATGGAATAATTGGGCCAGTATGTGTGCCAGTATCGCCATAATCTCAAATTTTTTACCACTGCTTGTCATAAAATGCTTAGGATGATAAACTGTATTAGGCATAGAGCTAATTTCTAAGGGCAATCCTTTTAATGTGGGTGTAATTCATGGCCAGAAGCGTTAAGAGTTATGGTAGTATCTGGATACTGGTTTTTCTGATCCTGATCGGCGGTCTCACCGGCAGTGCTGTTGGGGATGCGCTGGCGCCGTCTTTGCCGTGGTTAAAATCAACTTCGTTAATAGGACTAAAGCCCTTTACCCTGGATCTCAGGTTTTTGCACATAACATTTGGCTTTACTTTTGCCCTTGGGCCGCTTACCGCGCTGGGTATGATCTTAGGCTATGTAGTTTATCGCAGGATATGATACGGTGAAAAAACTGATCCTTGCTTCTTCCTCGCCCCGCCGGGCAGAATTGTTAAAGCAAATTGGCCTGAATTTTGAGATAATGGTGGGCAACGTAGATGAGACTCCGCTGCCTGGCTTGAGCCCGCCGGATCTGGTTGAATATCTGGCGGAGAAAAAAGCTACGGCAGTTGCCGTAGAATTGAATGACGGCATTGTTATCGCCGCCGATACTGTTGTGGTATGGCAGGGACAGGTATTGGGCAAACCCCGCAGCGAAGATGAAGCGTTTGCTATTCTTTCCAGGCTGCAAGGCAGCGTCCATGAGGTGTTTACGGGAGTAGCCCTGATTAACGCCCGCAGCGGTCAGGTCCTGGTAGGACATGAGAAAACAAGGGTTTTCTTCAGGGCCATAGGGGAGGAAGAAATCTGCCGCTATGTTGTTTCCGGAGAGCCTTTGGATAAAGCAGGGGCATATGGTGTACAAGGGCTGGCCGCAATATTTATTGAACGACTGGAAGGATGTTATACTAATGTTGTTGGTCTTCCGCTGACCAGGCTTTCACAAATGCTCAAAGAATTTGGTTTTAATGTGCTGTAAAATATATAAAATTTCTGACAGGATTAACAAGATTAAACTTTAATGTTAAACCTTTTGTATTCAATATTTTAAAAATCAATTCTTTAAAACTTTAAATCTTTTGTAAATCCTGTGAAAAATTTTTTTGGAGTTGGTTTTTTGGATTCCGCTGGTTACCGTCCGACCATAAAAGATCTGCCCGAGGACATCAGGCCGCGGGAAAGGCTTTTAAAGGAAGGAGCGGAGGTTCTTTCGAATATTGAGATCCTGGCAATCCTTCTGCAGACAGGCACCCGTGAGACAACCGCACTTGATTTGGCCTCATTGATAATGTTCCGTTTCAAAAGTTTGCGGCAGCTTTTAGGCGCTACAATTGAGGAATTGCGTGAAATAAAGGGTGTGGGACCGGCGAAAGCATGCCAGGTTAAAGCCGCACTGGAACTGGCTAGGCGGACCGCAAAATATTCCGACCAACCGCGCCCTGTGATTAAGACGCCTGACGACGCCGCCATTCTTGTTATGGAAGAAATGAAACATTTTGACCGGGAGCACTTCAGGGCTATTTTGCTGAATACCAAAAACCAGGTTATAGGAACTGACAAGGTATCTGTGGGAACCTTGAACTCGTCAGTCGTACACCCCAGAGAGCTGTTCCGGAATGCCATAAAAAGGGGCGCAGCCTCAGTAATACTCTTACATAACCATCCCAGCGGCGACCCAACGCCTAGCAGGGAAGATAAGGACATTACCCGAAGGGTTATGGAAGCCGGAAATATTATCGGCATT
>JAQVLS010000043.1 GCA_028704035.1 Desulfotomaculaceae bacterium
TCTTGCTCCATCCCCCTGCCGTTGTCGCTGACATTAATCATTACAGCCGGGCCTTTTGTTTCCGGGTCCTCAATTACCCCCACATGGATCTCAATCTTTCCCTCATCTATTCCTTCCAGGGCGTCACGCGCATTGAGTAAAAAATTGATCACTATTTGCTCCAACTGCAGTCTGCTACCCATGATCACGGGTATATTACAACTTGTATTTTTAATGATGTTTATCCTATTCTTTTCAATCTGGTAGGAAATGAGATAAAGGCTGTTCTCAATAACCTCATTTATTGAAACCGGCTCAAAAGTGTAACTATCCTGCCGGGCGAAGGTTAACAGGTTTTGAATTATCCGTTTGCTCCGCTGACCGCAGTTTTTAATGTCCTCCAGCAGCCGGTAATGTTTATCGTCCCCGGGGGTTTTTCTTAAAATCAGGCCGGCGTTGCCGATAATGGCAGTCAGCGGACTGTTCAATTCATGCGCCACCCCCGCCGCCATCTCGCCGATGGCCGCCAGTTTGGCCGACTGAAAAAGCTGCGACTCCATCCTTCTTTTAACAGTTACGTCATGCAAATACATTACCATAGCGCATAGTTCATTGTTTTCGTTGTATGCGGGATAAGCCGACATATTGAAAATAGACCCGGTGGAGGATTGGGTAACTTCCCGGACAGCGGGCAAACCGGTTTTAAACGCTTCGATTGAAGGGCAAATCTGTCTGTTGCCGCCGCAGCAGTCGAGAAGCTGGTAACATTTACATGTCCCCCCGTCGTTGTCCAGATTAACCTGTTTATTGTATCTCAACATGTTATACCTGCAATCAATCAGGAACAGCTTGTCGGGTACTGCTTTGAATGTTTCCTCCCATTCACTTTTGCTTCTGGAAACTTCACCGAACAGGCGGGCGTTGTTAATACAAACCGCCAGTTGGTCCGCCAGTTGCTGTACGAAAATAAAATCATTCTCCGAAAAGGCGAAGGCTCTTTTACTGCCGAAATTCACCGTGCCAATGGCCTCGTTGTTTACCAGCAGCGGCGCCATGATCGCAGACTTTATGTCAACCAGAAGCAAGTGGTCGTCTTCCTGGTATTTATGGGAATCGTGCCAGATGTCCTGTCTTAAAAAACACCTTTTATCATGGATAGCCTTCCAGGGGGCCGAATTGTTGCTGTGCAGCACACACCCCTCCCCCAATATTTCCTGCTCCTTGGGAATGCTCGCCTTAATAATCAACTGCCTTCTTTCCAATAAACAAAAACTTAGTAAATCGTAATCCAGCACACTGCGTAGAGGGGCGGCCACCTCGTCGATGATCTCCTCGTAGGTCATTTCCACGTTAATGCTTTTGGCTATTTGCTGGATAATCGCCATGCGGCTATTCTGCCTGGTTAGCTCCTCGATAACGTACTGACATTCCCCGACCTGGCATTCCCCTTCCAATAACCCTTTTTCAGTTTTCAACGCCGTCTCTTTGTGGATCATGACAGCCACCTCCCGTTAATATTGTATGTAGGGTCGGAGAGACAGGGGGATGTTCTTTTTACCTCATTTGAAACAAAGAGACGGTCCTTTTGTTTCGCTTCACCCTGTTACCTTAAATGCGACAAGGGAAACAAGGGGACGTTCTTTTTGTCTCCCGACCCCGTTATATAAAATGCGGCAACCGGGAACATTGCCCCCGTAAAAACCGTGAAGCAGTACCATTCCCTTGTCAGCGCTACTGGGAACCGTACCCGAATCACTTTTTATCACTTTTCTTCACCTTTTACTATGCCGTATAGAAATATGTTAAATAACGACTGTATCGCATTTTCTATGTGCATCTTGTTTTCTATAACAAACACGGGATTGACGACAGCTCTGATACCTGCCAGCAGCGCCGTGGTAAATATCTTAGGATGGACCTCCCGGAAATAATCCTGCCCGCTGTCTATAAAACATTTTTCAAACACCTGCTGGATTCTCTCAGCGCGAAACCGCTCGATTTTTTCCCAAAGGTGAGGGTAGTATTTGTGCAAGTCGTATAGGAACAGCGGCTCAAGCAGTTTGATATTGCCGGTGATTACTGTGACCATGTTGTATAATTGTTCCAGGGGATTGGTAGCAGAATCCTGCGTGACCTCGATTTTTTGGCTTATATCTGTAATAAAATCAACAACAACGGATTCAACAATCTCATTCTTGCTTCTGAAATAACGGTAAATAGTCCTCTTGCTGATCCCGGTCAATTCCACCAGGTCATCCATGGTTACTCTAGCAAACCCGCGCTTTATGGCCTGTTCTTTATAAGCAGCAATTATCCTTCCCCTGTAGTCTATTATTTTAAATCACCCGCTTACATTAATCATCATTAAACAAGACCACGTCTGGCGCTTTTTATAAAGTATTTATCGAAAAGTCTGGAGCACCGTCTGGCGCTGAATTGTGTACCTAAGCGATTTTCTTCTTGAACTTTATTATGCTCAGGGTTATCAGCACAATGGAAAATAACAGGAGCGCCGCTACCTGTGAGACCAGGTAGGGAAACCCTACTCCTTTCAGAATAATACTCCGGATGATCACCAGGTAATAGGTTAACGGGAGAATATTGCCGATGTATTGTACAATGAGCGGCATGGCTTCCCTGGGAAACAAAAAGCCGGACAGCATGATACTGGGCAGCAGGACGAAAAAGGACATCTGGAAGGCCTGCATCTGGTTCTTGGCGATATTAGAGATCAGGATGCCGATACCCAGTGAGGCGGTAATAAAAAACAGGGTCAAGCCGTACAGCTCCAGCAGACTGCCGCGAATCGGCACCTGGAACACCAGCGCGCCTACCAGCAAGGCCACGGTTATTTGCAGGTAACCGAGCCCGATGTATGGGATAATCTTGCCGAGCATCAGTTCATATGATTTGATCGGAGTGACCATTAACTGCTCCAGGGTCCCCCTTTCCCGCTCCCTGACAATCGCCGCGGCAGTCATCATCACCATAGTCATCGTGACGATGATCCCCAGGATAGCCGGCACCATGTAGTAGGCGGTAATACCGTCCGGGTTGTACCAGGGCCGCACCCTTATCTCATAGGGGATGTTGGCCTGCTGTGACTTCTGGATAAAAACTTTCTGCGACTTTAAAAGGCCGATGGCGTTGGCCGTGGCGATAGCCGTGGCGGACGACATGCTGTCGCTGGCGTCAACCAGTACCTGTACCGTCGCCGTGTTCCCTTGCTTGAAGTTTTCACTGAAATCAGGCGGGAATATAATGCCCACTTTGGCCCTGCCGCTGTCGATCATGTTCGTAATCTCGGCGTAACCGCCTGCCGAGTAGTAAACGTCGAAATACCCGGAAGCGCTGAATGATTCCATCATGTCCCTGCTCTCGGCGGACAGGGACTGGTCAAACACAGCGGTGGGAATGTGCTTCACTTCTGTTTGGATGGCATAGCCAAACAAAAGCAGCTGGAACAAGGGCAGCGCGAAGACCATGCCCAGTGTCAGCCGGTCCCGCCGCATCTGCAAAAATTCTTTTTTCAAAATAGCCAGGATCCTGCCCACCTAAGACACCTGCCTTCTGTTCTGCTTGGCCAGGGAAACAAAAACATCTTCCAGGGAAGGTCTGATAATTTTAGCCTCGACCCCCGTAAAATCATTAAGCGCCCGTACTGCGCCTGCGGATTCCAGCAGGACATGCAGCGCCGGCCCGTGGTTGGAACATTCCTTCACATAGGGCAATTTTTCTATATCGTCAATAATGTACAGGGCGTCCGGGTGGACGACTTCCGCCAGGGCGCCCTCGATCACGTTGTTTTTCAGGTTTTCCGGCGTGTCATCGGCAATTAGGCTCCCCTCGGAGATAAAGGCGATGCGGTAGCAGCGCTCGGCCTCGTCCATGAAGTGCGTGGTTACCATGACGGTTGTATTTTCATTGGCCAGCCACTGGATTATTTTAAAAAACGCGCGCCTGCTGGTCGGGCTCACTCCACTGGTAGGCTCGTCCAGAAAAAGGATCGACGGGCGGGATATTATAGCGCAGCCCAGCGCCAGTCGCTGTTTCCAGCCGCCGCTGAGGTTGGCGGCAAGTTCAGACTCCCTGCCTTTTAAAAGAGCCATGTCGATCATTTCACCAATTCTTCTTTTTCGTTCCCGGTGCGGGATGCTGTACAATGCCGCGTAGAACTCCAGGTTTTCATAAACAGTGAGGTCGTCATAAAGGCTGAACTTCTGCGACATATAACCGATTTTGCGCTTGATTTTTTCTGATTCACGGACCAGGTCGTAGCCAAGTACTGCGCCGGTACCGGAAGTAGGCTCCAGGATACCGCACAGCATGCGGATCATGGTCGACTTGCCGGAGCCGTTGGGCCCTAAAAACCCGTATATTTCTCCCCGCCTGACCTCGATGGAAACCTTATTGACGGCGGTAAAGGAGCCGAAAGTCCTGGTCAGCTCGTGGGTGGTGATCACGGTGTTATCCACTTCAGACCACCTCTTTTCCTGTCATCGATACAAATACATCTTCCATAGAGGGTGTGATTTCTTCCATAATGGAAATCGTTATCCCTTTTTCAGCAAGCAGCCTGGCAATCGATATCTTTGCCGGCTCAACCTCGTTTACAGCCACATGGTACCTGTCGCCGTAAAAACTGGCGTCTTCAATTTCTGGCAGGTCGCCCAGGAAGTCAAGGTCTTTGGCGTCGGTCTTAATTTCAATAATTTTGTTTTTGATCTGCTTTTTCAGCTGGTCCGGCGTGCCGGCCGCCACGATTTCCCCCCGGTCCAGCAAGGCTACTTTTTTACAGAGGTCGGCCTCGTCCATGTACGGCGTAGAAACAAAGATTGTCATTCCGTCCCGGTTGAGCATGTATAATATCTTCCAGAATTCTTTGCGGAACTCCGGGTCTACTCCAAACGTCGGTTCATCCAGGATCAGCAGGCCCGGCCGGATTACCAGGGCACAGGTCAGGGCCAGTTTTTGTTTCATGCCGCCGGACAGATCATCCGCAAACCTCTTCTTAAACGGCGCCAGTTTTGTAAGTTCTAATATCTTATCAGCCCGCTCCCTGATTGTTTTTTTATTGATTTTATAAAGAGAGCCAAAAAAATCTATGTTCTCCATCACCGTCAAGTCGCCGCAGAGGCTAAACCGCTGAGGCATGTAGCCGAAACTGCCGGCTTCCTTCTCCCCGCCAAAAAGAGTGACAAAGCCGCTGGTAGGATTAATCAGCCCGCAGACCATCCGCAGCAGGGTGGTCTTGCCGGCCCCGTCCGGACCTACCAGGCCGAAAATATCCCCTCTAGCAACTTTCAGGGAAACCTCGTTGACCGCTGTAATATTCCTAAATTTCTTACTGAGGCGCTCCATCACAATCATTCCTGGCCACCTCTAATCAAAGTTGACGTCAGCGGGCATACCCGGTTTTAAAACATTATTGACGTTGTTGAATTTGATTTTTACCGCGTAGACTATATTAGTGCGTTCTTTTTTGGTTTGGATTACTTTCGGTGTGTATTCACCCTGGGAGGCTATTTCTTCAATAATACCCGGGTGCTCTTCAGCGCTGCCGCTGACAGTGAATTTAACCTGCTGGCCGAGTTTGATCCCGGGCAGATCGTCGGTAGGGATGAAAACCTTAATCCACATGTCGTTTAAATTAGCGATGCTCGCCACGGAAGCGCCCGCCTGGACCACTTCTCCGTCTTCAAAATTTCTAGTGAGGACTGTCCCGTCAATGGGACAGGTAATCTTCGTGTCTTCGAAAATGGCCTCTGATGCTTTTAACACCGCCATGTTTCGTTCCAGCTCAGCCCGGGCCGCTGCGATCTGCTCCGGCCGGCTGCCTTCCACAAGCAGGCCCTGCCTGATTTTTGCTGATTCCAGGGCATTTTGCGACTGTTTGTAAGCTGTTTCCGCCCTTTCCATCTCAGAGTCGGGAATGACATTTTCTTTATGTAAAGCAGCAGACCGGTCATAATCCTTGACGGCTTTATCATAATTAATCCGGGCAGTATCCACAGCGATCTGCGCTTCCTTTATTTCCTGCTCCCTGGCGCCGGAGGTAAGGTCGTCCAACTGCGCCCGGGCCTTGACCACGGAGAGGGCGTCCCTTTCCTTTTGGGCAACCAGGTCGTTGCGTATAATCTCCGCCACCAGCCGGCCCTTCTCCACTGTATCACCGGCGGATACCGTAAGGCCATGCAGAGTACCGGCCATTTTAGCCCTCAATTCCACCTGTGTCGCTTCGATAGTCCCCGTCGCCTGCAGCGTGTCCGGCTGATCCTCCTTGATGTACCTTTCGTAACCCCAGTAGCTCAAAGAGCCCAGCACAACAATCAGTAACACTGCCGCGATCCTTTTTTTCATAAGTACCCCCACCCTGACTGGTTAGTTGTAAAAAACTAGGTAAACTATTTAAAATAAAATATTTTACCTAGTTTCAGAATAGCATTTATTCCGCTTTTAAACAATCCGTTTTTATCGTGCGCATCAAAAATACGTATTATTATTTATCTAATCCATATTTGCCTGAAAGGGAAAAGGCGCTTGCAGCACATTAAATGTTTATATAGAATAAAGATTGTTTTACAGATACAAAGTAAGGAGATATACATTGCTTACAAACAAGGTTGACATAATCGCAATTATAGCAAAAGAAATTGGTATACAACGGCATAAAGTGGAGCATACAGTTAAACTTTTGGCAGACAACACCATCCCTTTTATCGCCCGTTACCGCAAAGAGCAAACCGGTGAATTGGACGAAGAACAGATCCGCCGCATTGACGAGCTGAATAAACACTATACCAACCTCGAAGAGCGCAAGGCGGAAATAATCCGTTTGATTGACGGGCAGGGCAAGCTCACCGCTGAGCTGCAGGCCAAAATAACCAGCTGCACCAAATTGTCCAAACTGGAAGATTTATACCTGCCCTACAAGCCCAAACGCAAAACCAGGGCCGGCGTGGCCAGGGAAAATGGTCTCGAACCCCTATCCACATATCTTTTGTCCTTTCCAACGTCCGGCAACCCGGAAGAAGAGGCTCTGCCCTATATCTCTGAAGCTGTTCCCACAACAGAAAAGGCTCTGCAAGGAGCTATGGACATCGTAGCCGAGATAATCGCCGAGGACGCTGACGTGCGCAGCCGGGTGCGCGACCAGACCCGGCGGACCGGGCGCCTCGTCACCAGCGGGCGCAACACGGCAGAAGACAAAACATACCGTAATTATTACGACTATAGTGAACCGGTAAGCAGAATCCTGCCGCACCGGGTACTGGCCATTAACAGAGGTGAACGGGAGGAAGTGCTCAGTGTCTCCGTTGAAGTGGATGAAAATCCGATTATAAAATGGCTCAGCGGCAAATATTTAAAAGAAGGATCTGTAACTACTGATTATGTCGAAAAAGCACTTCGGGACGGCTATAAAAGACTTCTGGCACCCTCTGTCCAGCGGGATATCCGCAATGAGTTGACTGAAAAGGCGGCAGCCCAGGCGATCATGGTATTTTCCAAAAACCTGCGCAGCTTGCTGCTTCAGCCGCCGGTGCGCGGCAAGGTCGTCCTGGGTATAGACCCGGCCTACCGTACCGGTTGCAAGTGGTGTGTCATAGATAATACAGGGAAGCTTTTAGAGACAGGTGTTTTTTACCCTACGCCTCCCTTGAAAAAAATCAGGGAAGCTGAAGAAATCCTGTCCGGTCTAGTAAATAAGTATGGGGTTACAGCAATCGTTATCGGCAATGGCACGGCTTCCAGAGAAACGGAACTTTTTGTCGTGGAGTTTATCAAATCTTATAACAAGCCGGACTTGTCTTATACCATCGTCAGCGAGGCCGGCGCCAGCGTTTATTCAGCTTCCAAACTGGCCAAGAAAGAATTCCCCGATCTGGATGTGTCGGAACGCGGCGCAGTCTCAATAGCACGCCGCATTCAAGACCCTTTGTCCGAATTAGTAAAAATTGAGCCGCAGGCCGTAGGTGTGGGACAGTACCAGCATGACCTGCCGCCCAAACAGCTTGATAAAAAACTATCCGAGGTTGTAGAATCAGTCGTTAACTATGTTGGTGTTGACCTGAACACGGCATCTGCGCAGCTATTAAGTTATGTTGCCGGAATAAAACCGGCAGTTGCCGATAATATTGTGCATTACCGTGAGGAAAACGGCGCCTTTATGAGCCGCCGGGAGTTAACCAAAGTGCCCAGGCTGGGGCCCAAGACATTTGAGCAGTGCGTTGGATTTTTGCGGATCAGCAACGGGAAAAATCACCTGGACGCCACAGCAATACACCCGGAATCATACGACCTGGCCTGCCGCTTCCTTGATATTATCGAAGCCGGGCTTAATGAAATAGGCAGCTCCGAAACCAGAGCCAAAATTGCCGGAGCCGACGTTGCAGAGTCCGCAGCACAGCTTGGTACCGGCGTCCCCACCTTGAGGGATATTGCCGACTGCCTGGCCCGGCCGGGCAGGGACCCCCGGGAAGATCTACCGCTGCCGGTATTTCGCACCGACATCTTAAGCCTTGCGGATTTGCAGCCCGGCATGGAACTCACCGGTACCGTCCGGAACGTGGTGGATTTTGGCGCTTTCGTAGATATCGGCATAAAAAATGACGGGCTGGTACACATTTCCGAACTATCGAACACACGCGTGCGGCACCCGTTGAATATGGTTTCCGTGGGAGATGTGGTCAAAGTATGGGTGCTGGCGGTAGATTTGGAGCGGGGCAGGGTCTCGCTCTCTATGAGAAACAAGGGCGCCGGCATTTGATATAAAAAAACTTTATTGGACTCGGAAAAGAGCGCCGATTATATTTACCGCAACATAGTCAAAGAACCGCCCACTGCCGCGGAACTGTTTGCTCCCGCCGGCCTGGGCGGCCTAAAAGTGCACGATTTGCTTAACTAAAAAGCAAGACTTATAGAGATATGAAAATCGTAGTAAGTTTTAACCCCGGGCAAACAGCATCAATCTGGTTCTAATATCAACCGCCACATCCTCTATGATTCAACGTTCTGCCTCCTGCCTGACGGATGCCGGTATCAGATCGCCTACCCGGCCGGTGGCCAGGCATATGTGAGTATCCGCGGCACCGTAATAAACCAGGATTACATCTCCGGCGTCCAGTACTTCCTTCTCCTCCGCCGGCACCGCGCCGCAGGTAAAAACGACATTTTGTACCCAGCACTCCCCTTCCTTCCCGATCTCGCAATCGGTTTCGGGAAAGAGGATCGGGTTTGGCGAACGGTATAGCAGCCGCTCCGGATTGTCCAGGTCAACCAGGATAACGCCCAGGCGGTACACCCTGTTCCGGTCAACTCCGTGGTAGATAAGCAGCCATCCGTATTTGGTCTTGATGGGCTGGGAGCCTGCTCCTATTTTCAAGGAGTCCCACATCCGTCCCGATCGCGGCCCGGCAATGATGGAGTGATTTTCTTTGGGCGCCGGAAACTCCAGCTTATCTAGGTGCGTTACCCATATGCTGGGCTCTACCCGGTGGAAAATGACATATTTCCCTTTTATTTTTTCTGGAAACAGTATGGCGTCCTTGTTATAAATATCCTGGAAGGCAAGGCCCTTTCTTTCCCACTTGTCAAACCTTTTGTTTAACAGGTCATCCAGCCCGATAGCAGCGGCCGAGACCTGTGCGGTGACACCGTCGTAAGCAGTATACAGCATATGGATCTTGTTATCAATTATGACTGCCCTCGGGTCTTCCACACCCTTTATTTCCGTGCTGTCCTGCGGCACGAAGACAGGCTCCGGCAGTCTCTCCAGCACGCTGAAACCGTCCGTCACAGCCAGCCCGATCCGCGACACCTCGTCATCGCCGTACGCCCGGTAAAGAAGGTAGACCCTGTCTTTTACCCGAAAGGCCGCCGTGTTTAAGACATACTTGCTTTCCCACGAGTGCTCTTTGATTGGACTCAGCACCGGGTTGCCGGCGTACCTGGTCAGGGGCTTCGCCGGCGGATAATCCTGGGATTCCTGCATAACTACGTTCACATCTTTTGGCCTTATGCCCGGAAGAACGTCCAAAAGGTTTTCGCTGGTCCTGCCCTCACCGATTAGCTGGGTTGCCATTCTCATGATCCCGCCGGTGTCGTAGCCCAGCTCCGTATATATTTCCTCAAGGAAATCGTGGTTGAACCACTTCTCCTCGACGTGACTGGAAAGCGGGGTGGGAATATCCTTTCCGCCTTTATAGCTGTAGCTGGCCCAGCTCCAGGCCGAACACGGCAGGAAGACGCCGTTTTCGAGGACCTGGCTTAAGCCATAGCCGTCGCACATTAATTCTATCAAACGGGCCTCTTTATTGTGGCCGGCGTCAGCCAGCTTCTTTGACAGCGCCCGAAAGTGTAAGACCATCCCCCGGTGTTGCAGATTTTCATATATATTGTGTGCGGAGAAAGCAATAGTCTCGTAACGCCCGATCAGGGAGTTGCGGATCTTGCTTCCTAGATTTTTTCTTTCCCTGGCGTATGTTTTCCAGAGGATGCCGTAGTTTTGGGCAATCATGATATGCCTGATCACAAATAGACAGAAGCGCAGCTTCGGGTAGTCACCCCCCATACGCTTGTTTAAGGGCCTGACCACAATCCTGGATGTGAGCTTGTTAAGGTCTGAGATATTGCCCAGCTGCACAGTGCCGTCCAGGACCTCCTTGCCCAGTATAATCGGCTTAATCTCCACCTCACCCATACTATCCGGTCTCAAATTGTCCAGCATCCACA
>JAQVLS010000239.1 GCA_028704035.1 Desulfotomaculaceae bacterium
GTATTCAGCAGCAGATTCAACAAGTACAAAACCAGCCCATGGCAGGAATGGCCAACCAGGAAGACGTCTCATTGTGTACCGATATGTTGATGACTGAGAAATTTGTTTCCGGCACTTACGATACAGCTATTTTTGAAGCAGCAAATTCTCCTGTTCGTCAAGCTCTGCAGCATATCCAAAAGGAAGAACAGCAGCACGGTGAAGGAATTTTTAACTATATGCAACAGCATGGTATGTACAACCCGCAATAAAGATCTAACTATCCCTTACCGGCAAAAAACCCTTTGACCACATTGGTCAAAGGGTTTTTTGTCGGTAAGGGATATCCTTTTATAATTGGTTTATTACTAGCCCTGTGATTAGTTTCGGGTAAAAGAAGGTGCTTTTCTGTGGCATTTTTTCTCCCTGACCTGCTATGGCTGTAACCTCATCGACAAGGGTGGGATTAAGAAAAAACGCGAGCTGGTACTCGCCCCTGTCGACAGCGTCCAGGGCCCCCCCCTCCTCGCGGGTATAGGTGATATGGTCGGCCCTAGCCCTGAGCTCCCCACAGATGCCAAGGTGCTTCTCAATTATAAGTGTGTGCAGGATAGAAACGTCAAGCCTCTGCCAGGCGGGAGATTTTTCTGCCGGCATCATTTGCAACGGGTCTGAATTTTCCTTTAAAGTGAGCAGGTAAAATTTATTATTACCGGTATAGAGGCCGAAAGCGTGGCGTTGTTCATTCTTGTTTTGTGTTTCCCCGCCGGACCGTTCACCCAGACCCCTTCTTTCCAGCATCTCCAGAAGCTGCCGGAAATTCTCCTTATCCGGCCTTAAATCATATACTTCAACTGCAAAGTTCTCTTTTATCCGATCAATAAGGTGGTTTATATCCAGTGATTTTACATTTCTTATCAAGCGGTGGGTGGGGAGCACTATCAACCCGGGATCATGTATGTTGACCAGAGTCATCATCACGTAGTTGTAAGCAGGTTCAAACTCTGTAGAGGATGATGGCGCCTCCCGGGGTACGGAGGAACATGAGTTGGCAACGTTTACAGCAGTATCTTTACGGTCTCCATTGGTTTCCCTTTCTCTTTTATAGTTCAGGGCCGTTTCATAGCGGTGATGTCCGTCCGCGATAAAGACGCGCTTGTCTGCCATTATCTGCTGCACTTCTCCGATAGCTCCCGGAGCAGTGACTACCCACATTCTGTGTGATTCGCCTGAGTCGTCAGTAAAGTTTATATCCGGCGGGGTTCCTTTTACTGCGTTTTTAAGAGCGGCGACAACCCTGTTCTCCCGGTCGGTGTAAAGGCTGAAGACGGGGCTGAAATTTGCTCTGCAGGCGCGCATCAGCTTGAGGCGATCGGCCTTATGTTTGGGTATTGTCTCTTCATGTGGGAGGATCTTGCCTTTTTCGTAAGTCTCCAGCCTAAAACCGCAGGTGATCCCGCTGCGGACTTTGTTTTTCCCTCCCACAGTGAACTCCTGCTCGTACAGATATATGGCAGGCTTTGATTCCCGGATCAGGACATTTTCCCGCAGCCAGTTCTTATAATCGTCCGCCGCCCTGGTATAGCGGTTGTTTTTTTCGTTGTCTCCGCCCAATATCTTGCCGTATTCCAGGCGGATAATGTTGTAGGGGTTGCGCCCGTAATAACGTTCCTGGGCTACGTCGTCGATGACGTCGTAAGGCGGTGTTACTACATCAGCCATGTTTTCCACTTTGCGCGGGTTATAACGCAGGCCTCTAATGGGTATAATTACGGCCATTTAAAAACAATCCCTCCAAAAATAATGATAAATTAAGGTTATACCTAGCATATTTTTATTATCTAGTTAAATTGTAATATAATCGGGTACAAAAAACAAATAAAGTTATTCCTTCCTGGTCCACCTGTCGCTATCGCGGTAGCGGTACTTAGCCAGTACCCTTTTAAAGGTGTCCTCCAGATCAATATTTAAGGAATTAGCGTAACACACCACGATAAACAAAATATCACCCAGCTCAAGCGCCAGATCACCGATCGGTTCCTCCGGTTTTTTGGTCTTTTCGCCATACTGGTGGTTGACTTCCCGCGCAAATTCTCCTACCTCTTCGGCCAGCCTGGCCATCATGGAAAGAGGGCTCCAGTAGCCTTCCTCAAACTGGGTGATCCATTTGTCCACTTCTCTTTGCATGTCTTTAATTTCCATGGTTACAGCTCCTCAACAATTTTGCCGCAGGGGCATGAAACGCCATCCGGCCCGGGTTGCCTATTAATAATTATTTACTATATAGCTTTTCGGTATGCTGTCATAATTTCCTTCTCGTTCTCGTATGATAAAGATAGACCAATTATCATCCGGACAGGAGGATATTTTAGTGCTGCGACCGCAGTGGGTTGTTCTGAATAAAAGGTCCGCATTGTTTGCGCTTGCCCTGGTTCTGTTCTTATTCTTAGTAATCAAGGGCACCGGGGTTCTTATGTCCAGGGGAGTGGGAAAGATGATGCCGCCGCAGCAAATGCTGGCGACCGGTATCGAAAAAACCAGGTCCAGCGCCAGCTTCCGCTACCAGACAGAGACCAGGCTGACCACGGCAGGGGAAGCCGACAATGATTTTTTCAGCAAGGTGGAAGGGGAACGGGTTGCCCCGGATAAGGCGCGTATGACAGGCGTCATG
>JAQVLS010000044.1 GCA_028704035.1 Desulfotomaculaceae bacterium
GACTGATAAATGAGGGTAATTTTACCGCCAGCCGACCCGCTAGATGTTTTACTAAAGACAGGTGAGCCAATACAATTTCATTTTTTAGCTTCACATCCCTGGATTGGCGATATTCGCGCCAAACCTCATCGGTAACAGCCATGTATTCACACCCCCCCCGTGTATTTAGTAGTGTCCAGGCAATTCAATTAAACGCCTTTGCTCCGACATCTTCATAAAAGTATACCGGACAATTAAATCCTGCTGACTGCGGCTGATATCCGTGAACTGCACTGCTACCTTATACATCTTGAGGTCCTCATCCTTCCATGCTCTAATTACTGTGCCGCTTACCTCCAGGCATCTCTTTTCACTTAATCGCGGAATCATTATTCTCAGCAGAAGCCTCGCATTAATTTCAAAAATATTTTTGTGCAGCAGCCGTATGCCGCCGCCGCTTATGTCAAGACCGCTGCACCCTGTAAAAACCGGGAGCCCGCCGCCAACAGACATTTCCGCGCATAAAACGTCAAGTAGTGTGGCTACCCTGACAAATTGCCTCAATTGCACTCTTTTATATTCACCGGGCAAGGTCAGTGAATACATGGGTATATTGTCATAACGCCTCCCAATAACCTTGGCGCTGAACTCATACCTTGAGCATTTAGAAATAAAAGAAAATATCAGCTGTTCGTCTTTTTTCAAAATCAGCGGGTTTGTCTTCTTAGTCGGGATAGAAATCAGCAATTCACAATCTGTGATATCCTGAACGCCGGCAAGATACCAGTTATCCCGATCTCCCAATCTCGTCACACGGACCTTCTGGTTAATCTGAATTTTAATTCCAGCCATATCAAACCTCCTAGCTGAATAGACCCATTAACTTGGTCCAAAACCCTTCTCCGGAAGCGATACGGTTACCTCCAACAAGGAATTCAGCTATCCTGGTTATACTACGTGAAGCAGGCGCATGCTGGTTGGATATGTAATAGGGCCGCTGGCTCCTCACTGCCCGCAACACCTCTTTGTCTTCAGGCACCCACCCCAGAAAGCTAATTTTTATTTCAAGGAACCGACCGGTAGCTGTGGAGATCCTGCCCAGTGCACACATGGCCTCGTTTCTATCCGCCGCGCGGTTCACCACCACGTTTACTACAGCATGTAGCTTAAAATTGGCCATGATTTTGATCAGGGCATAGGCGTCGGTCAGTGAAGTCGGATCTGGTGTGACCACGATAATCACTTCCTCGGCGGCGGCTACAAAACCAAGCACATTTTTATTAATGCCGGCGCTTGTATCTATAAGGACAATCTCATCCTTGTCGACAAACTGGTTAAACATTTTGAGTAACTGCCTGCGGCGGGACCAGTCCAGGTTGGCCAGCTCCAGAAAACCCGATCCACCGGAAATCACTCTGACGCCGTATGGCCCCTGAACGGCAACTTCCTCTAAAGTCATATCCTTGTAAAGAACTTCAAAAAGACTGTATGGGGGGACTATTCCCAGTAAAACCTCGGCATTAGCCAAACCCAAGTCTGCATCAAAAATAGTCACCCGGTTACCCATTTTCGCCAGACAAATGGCTAAATTAACAGCTATTGACGTCTTGCCGACCCCGCCCTTGCCGCTGGCCACAGCGATAGCTCTGGGACCCAATAAAGCGCTTTCATTTTTAATTACATTTTCATGGTAACAACCTTGGCTTGTCCTAGATGGCCATAATCTCATCGGGGTCAACCCCCCTGAACAATAATTTAGCAATTAATTTCGGGTTAGCTTCAGTGATGTCGTCGGGTATTTTTTGGCCATTGGCCAGGTAAGCCACAGGAACACCGGTTTTTAGAACCAGGTTCAAAATTGAGCCGTGTGTTTTTGTCTCGTCGACCCTGGTAAATATAAATCCGGTGAAACCAACCCTGCGAAATTCCCCAGCTGCTTTAACCAGGTCCCTGTTCTTAGAAGATGCGTTGAGAACTAAAAAATTCTCCTGCGGTTCGCCCGATACGTTTAAAAAACTTTTTAATTCCAGCACCTCCCCGGCATCCCAGGCTGAACGACCATCGGTGTCAATCAAAATATGGTCTTTGTCATCATGGTTTTCCAATATTTTTGCAAGTTCGGCGGGGATCATAGCCACTTCCACCGGGACGTCCAAAAAATTACCATAGGCCTGCAGCTGATCAAAACCCCCGATCCGGTATTTACCAACCCCCACCAGGGCTATCTTTTTGTTGTCAAAAATCTTAAAACGGGTAGCAAGCTTGGCCAGGCTGGTCGTCTTACCGGCACCCGGCGGACCCATAAATGTAAAAATCCTGGGGCTGTCTGCTGCCTGATAGGCCGGCTCAAAGAGGTTCGTCACTTGTTTCAATAGCGAAAAATAGGTGTTCTGCCCGCCAGGCGGGTCTTCGCCGGCACCCGCCGCAGAGATCAGGCAATCAACAACGTCGGCGCCTATGTCCATGTCCAGGAGCGTCCTTCTCCACCCGGATCCGGGGCCTTCATTTGAACCGGCCTTTATCCGGCTGTTGAGCATTTTTCCAAAAAGACTTTCTTCTTCCCCTGCAAATCCGTTCGTTTCTTCAAGAATTGACCAGTTAGAAACTTTTTCTGTTGTCAACTTCCCGGCATCCCACTTTGAGGCAATATACGCTTTCCCGGCCCTGTTGGGTGCAATATGTCTTCCTGCCGGGTAGATTTCGCCTGTTATTTTGGGAAGGGCTATTTTCTCGGCGGATTCATCATCCGCTGTCACAGCTATCTGAACCGGCGGGTAGCCGGCATTAAGCAGGGTTTCAGGGTTGTCATCCAAGACAGCGGTAACTTCAAGAAGACGCGGCGAAAAAAGCCCACGCAGACCCCGGGCAGAGACCTTGTAACTGCTGACGATTACCGCGTCGGATCCGAGATCCTGTTTGATTAGCCGGATGGCCTCCTGCATCTCCCTCACCAAGTAACGTTTAATTTTCAATCGAGCATCACCGTCCCAATGGCCTCTACTTCAATATTCGACACTATCTCGTTTAGAGAAAGAACCGCCACGTTTGGCAGGAACCTCTCCGACAACCTTCTAAAAGGCAGCCTGGCCCGGGAAGAGCAAAGCACTACCGGTGGGAGACCCTTAATTGTTAATTTCTCCATTGATTCCTTCAGCTTGTCCAAAATCCGCCTGGCCTGACCCGGTTCCAGTACCGGGTAGGAACCAAGCATGGTCTGCTCAATAGAGTCAACAATCGTTTGCTCCAGCCTGGGATGAAGGGTTAAAACAGAAATTTTTGAGTCGGCGCCGATATACTGGTGGCAGATGGTCCTGGCCAGGGACTGTCTGGTATACTCAGTCAAATAGTCGGCATCCTTGCTTACTCTGGCTCCATCAGCCAGCGCTTCCAGAATACTTGCCAGATCGTGAATCGGCACCCTTTCCCTGAGGAGGTTTTGCAGTATTTTTTGGACTTCACCCAGGGTTAAAAGGTCTGGAAGCAGCTCTTCCACCACCACCGAGTTCCTTTCTTTAACTACGTCTATCAACTCTTTTACTTCCTGTCTGCCCAGCAGTTCATGGGCATACCGTTTGATAACCTCTGTAACATGAGTCACCAGCACTGTTGAGCAGTCTACCACTGTAAAACCGGCAAGTTCCACCTGCTCCCGGTCATCCGGCGACACCCACCAGGCCGGCAGGCCAAACGTGGGCTCCGTGGTGGCAATACCCTTTACCTGCAAATCCTGCCCCAGCGGGTCCATAGCCAGGTAATAGCCGGGCATCAATTCGCCGGATGCAATTTCAGCTCCCCGTAATTTTAATGAGTAGGCGTTTGGGTTAAGCTGCAGGTTGTCCCTAATCCGGATCGGCCGGACATAAATGCCCATTTCCCCGGCGCATTGGCGCCTGACTGCGGCGAGCCGCTGCAGCAGGTCGCCGCCCTGTTTTTCATCTGTCAGTGGAATGAGGTTATATCCTATTTCTATCTCCAGTGTTTCTACCTGGAAGTACTTGGTTACATTCTCGGGCTCCCTTTTCTGTTCCTGGGCCTGCAAAGCCGCGGCCCGCTCCTTGTCCATAATTTTTCCCTTTTTTTCTTGTTGGACCATATAATATGAATAATACCCCATACATCCGGCTAGGGCCATAAACAAAAAACCGGGCATGGATGGGATAAGTCCCATTATAAACAGGACACACGCGACTACCATCAATACCCTGGGGAAATTAGTAAATTGGCTGGACAGGTCCTTGCCGAAACTGGCTTCGGATGTGGACCTTGTAACCATAATGCCGGCAGCTGTTGAAATCAGCAGCGCCGGGATCTGTGCTACCAAGCCGTCGCCTATGGTTAGTATTGTGTATGTTTGCACCGCATCAAGCAGCTCCATATTTTTCTGGGCCACGCCTATTACAAAACCGCCCAGGATATTAATCATTATAATGACTATGCCGGCGATGGCGTCGCCTCTGACAAATTTACTGGCGCCGTCCATAGCCCCGAAAAAGTCTGCTTCCTTTTGCAGACGCTTCCTTCTCTCACGGGCTTCTTTCTCATTGATTAACCCGGCGTTAAATTCCGCGTCGATACTCATTTGTTTGCCCGGCATGGCATCCAGAGTAAACCTGGCCGCTACTTCCGCTACCCTGCCCGCCCCGTTGGTTATTACTACGAACTGGACAACAGTAATGATAATAAAAACAACCATCCCCACAACATAATTCCCGCCGATCACGAACTGCCCGAAAGCATCGATCACTTTGCCGGCGGCGGCGTTGCTAAGGATTAGCCGGGTTGCCGAAATATTAAGGGCCAGCCTGTAAAGTGTGGTTACCAGCAACAACGACGGGAAAACCGAAAATTGCAGCGGCTCCGTGGTAAACATGGTAATTAGCAGGATAACCATGCCTATTGTTATGCTCAAGGTCAGCAGGATGTCCAGGAACCCAGGACTTAACGGAATAATAATCAGCAGGACAATGCCAATGATCAATCCCGAGATAAGCAAATCACTGCTTCTTTTTAAATAGCCCATGACCGCGAGTGACGAATTAGCCATTAACGACCTCCAACGACGTCAGGATAAAAATAAATTCATAGGTATCCTTGTATTAATTCCAACAAAAAAGGCTCAAATTATGTAAAAACATTACATCACCCTGTAATTTTCCCTGGCCTTGAGCCGGTGGACCATGGCCAGGATCTGCGCCACCGCCTGGTAAATTTCGATCGGTATTTCCTGTCCTGTTTCTACCGCCTGGTAAAGAAACCGCGCTACTTCTTTATCCTCAACAACAGGCACCCTGTGCTCCCCGGCAATATCTTTAATTTTTTCCGCCAGCCGGCCGGCGCCTTTGGCCACAACGACTGGGGCCGACATTTCACCCTGCCGGTATTTCAAAGCTACGGCCAGGTGGGTCGGGTTGGTCACTACTACAGTTGCCTGGGGCACCTCACTGATAATTCTGTTCATAGACATACTGCGGCGCATTTCTCGCAGTTTGGACTTTATGTGGGGGTCCCCTTCAGTCTGCTTGTATTCTTCCTTGACTTCCTGTTTGCTCATCTTTAGGTTTTTTTTGTAATCATAACGCTGGTACATATAATCAAGGACCGCTAAAACGAGATATGCCAGCGCGCCCCATCCGGCTACGCTGATAATAAAACCGATAAAAATGCTGTATATGCCCTGGGCGGTATGGTTGAAAACCAGCATTAATTCGCCGAGGTTGGACTTGATCAGGTAATATGTGATGCCCCCTATGATCGAAAATTTTAATACGGACTTGACAAGCTCTACCAGACTGCGGAGGGAAAACATCTTCTGCAAACCCGCCACCGGGTTAAAAACATTGGGTTTTGGTTTTAAGGATTCTGTTGAAAACAGGAACCCGACCTGGGCGAGATTGGAAGCCACCGCTATCACCACAGCCACCGTAAAAAATGGGGCAACCAACTTGAGTAAAAACAGCGCCGCGTTGTTCAGGATCGGCAACAGGCTATTCTCTAAAACCTGCGCCTCAGCCACATTACTAAAATAGCCTGTAAAATACCGTTGCAGATCCAATATAAATTGCCCTTGAATCATATACAGCAGCGTTATCATGGCCAGCAGAAGCAGCGCTCCGGTTAAATCGGTACTTTTGGCTACCTGCCCTTTTCGCCGCGCCTCCTGCACCCGCCGCGGCGTTGCCTGTTCTGTTTTTTCCTGTGCGCTGCCGGCCATATTATAACTGCACTTTCATTAAGGTGTATAAATCTTTTTCGATCGTGCTGAATAAAAAACGCAGCATCGTCCCCAGTAAAGGGATGAGAAAACTTAGCGTCAGCAAACCGGCCGCTATTTTAATCGGGAAACCGGTTATAAAAACGTTTATCTGCGGGGTGGTGCGGGCCAGAAAACCCAGGGTCAGGTCGCACATTAACAGGACCGCCAGTATTGGCGCGCTGACTTTAAGGCCGATAGTAATGGCGCCGGAAAATATTTTTATCAAAGTGTAAATGACGCCTCCGTTGAAAGCAGCCGCGCTAATCGGCACTATCTGGTAGCTGCCGACCAGTCCCATGATTAACGAATAATGACCGTCTATCAAAAACCAGAACACCAGCGCCAAAAGATAAAGGTACTGGGCAAGCAGTGTGTTCTGCACATTGTTAACCGGATCCACCAGATTGGCCATGGAAAACCCTATTTGAATATCGATAAACTGCCCCGCCATCCTGATGCTGTTGAGAATTATTGTCACTGCGGTTCCCAGCAGCAGTCCAAACGCAGTCTCACTTACCACAGCCAGCCCGTAACCCCAGGCGTCTCCAGGCACGCCGGCCTGACTGTCCGGCGCCACCGACGAGTAGGTTACTACAGCAAGGGCCAGGGAAAAACCAATTTTAAAAACCGTCGGTATTCCGCCAAAAGACAGAAGCGGGCCGGAGACCATGAAGGCCAGTGTCCTTAATAAAATCAGAAAGAAAATTGACAGCTGGTTTAGATCGGGCAAATTTTATCCCCCGTTAACGTACCAAATTTGGAATCTGGGTATACAACTCGGTAGTAAAGGTTATGGCGCTGTTCAACAGCCAGGAGCCAAGCAGCAGTATTACTAAAAACACCCCTAAAATTTTCGGCACCATATTCAACATCTGGTCCTGTATCTGAGTAGTGGCCTGCAGGACACTAATTACCAGCCCTATTAAAAGGGCTAAGCCCATTGCCGGACCAGCCAGTACCAACACCATAAAAAGAGCGTCCCGGGCCAGGTGGATAACATAGGTCTGGGTCAACCCTATCCCCCCTATCTAAAGCTCTCGACAAGAGACTTAATAACCAGGTACCAGCCGTCTACCATGACGAACAGAAGCAGTTTGAACGGCAGCGCGATCATTATCGGCGGCAGCATGAACATACCCATGGACATCAAGATGCTGGCCACTGCCATATCGATTACCAGAAAAGGGACAAAAATCAAGAACCCTATTTCAAACGCCGTCTTCAGTTCACTGATCACAAATGCAGGTATAACAACATGCATCGGGACATCTTCCGGTTTTTCCGGTTTTTCCATTTTGGTCAGGCTGACGAACAGCGCCAGATCTTTTTCCCTGGTCTGCCGCAGCATAAAGTCGGACAATGGCCGGGCGCCTAACTGCTGGGCCTCCTGCTGGGTTATTTCGTTTCTTAAATAGGGTTGCACAGCCTGCTCGTTAACCTGTTTGTAGGTAGGCTCCATAATAAATATCGTCAGGAAAAGAGTCAGTCCCACAATTATTTGGTTGGCGGGCGCCGCCTGTACTCCCAGAGCGCTGCGCAACAAGGACAGGACAATGACAATCCTGGTAAAGGAAGTCATCATAATCAGGAAGGCCGGCGCCATGGCCAAAAGGGTCAGCAGCACCAAAAGCTTTACGCTGTCAACCACCTGCTCAGGACTGTCGGCAGGCCGTATGTTTAAATCAAAGAACGGGAAAGGCGCAGCGGCAGCCTCCCGGGCAAACAAAAAAACCATGGCTACGGCCAGCAAAAATACCGGAAACCTAACCTTCAATCTTTTTTCCACCCTTGCCATCATCGCCCATCCTGCCGGTCAACTTCGCCATAACAGACCTTCGCATATAAGCAGCCTGCCCGACCAGCCTCTTAAGCTGCAAAACAAATTTCTCGCCCGGCGGGACGGGCGATTTCCTTTCAACAGACCCGCCGTCCCGTACCTGGCCCAGGTCATAATCCTTAATAGAATGCGGCTTCAATTCCACAACATCGGCAACTTTGAGCTCATCCATTTCCGGCAGTTTGCCCAGTTCTTTGACCAGGCTGACAGAATTCTCCTGATGGGCGAGAAGATAATAAACACCGCCCAGGGTAACCAGGCTCAGTGCCGATTTGGGCCCCAGGGGAAGCTGTTCGACCAGCTTCATCCTGCGCTGTCCGTTAGTAGTTACATATCGCCTGGCCAGACCATATTTCAAAACCAGGTAGATTAACCCCAATACGATGGGCAGGGTAACCAGCATACGCACCATAGCCCAGACCAGATCACTGTTCATGTCAATCCCTCGGTCAGTTTAAAATGATAGGAATGGTTGACGGAAACTATTCTTACACCGAAATTATCGTTAATAACAATGACTTCACCCCGTGCGAAGCGCTGTTGATTCATTATTACCTCAACCTCATCGCCTATGGTCTTGTTTAATTTAATCACAGAGCCTGGGGCTAGGCCGAGCACTTCCTTTACCTTAAGGCTAGCCTGGCCCAGTTCTACACTTAATTCAATCTGGACGTCTTCCAAGTGGGACATGCCGGTTGAAATTTTATTAAACCCTTTTACCGGCTGCAAAGAGGGGAACTCAACCCTTTTGATGCCAGCCTCAGCAGTATTCTTACGGGATAGAAATGATTTTATTTCTTCTTCGGTCAACACAGCCTGTCCCTCCCCAGATATTCCAAGTTCGTTTGCGCCACGATTCACACATTAACAGCAAAGAGCGTCCTCTCATCCTTACTGAATCAGGAAATCAGTGAAAAACACCCCTGTTATTTCACCCCATGCAAGATGACCGTTGATTTCCTCAGCAATGCTGCTTTTTAACGCCTGGACTGATTCCGCCATACTGACTTCTGCATATGTCTTGCTGCGCAGGGTGGTGATAATGGCGTCCGCAACCGTGTGTTTTTTCTTTTGCAATTCCGCAGTCAGCCTCTTGTCCCTGGGGTACTCGATTACTACCTTTACCCTGAGATAATGGCCGCTGCCGTTGAGGTTCATAATCAATTCACCCATATCCAGGCTATCGTTTTGCGCCGCGTTTCTAATTTTGCCGGCCGGGACGGGCGGTTGACGGAAATAAGGATAAGCGCCGGCTGATGTTCCAGCCAGGATGAGCAGCACAACCATAATAATTAGAAAGGTTTTTTTCTTTTTCGGTCTGGTTTCCGCACTTGCCATTTTTGCGCCGTCTTTAGCAGATAAATCGATTTTGGGCAAGATCTCACCTGCCTTTTTTAGTTTCTTTATAAATTAACGCTTGACATTCAGCAGTTCCTCCAGCATTTGATCCGACGTGGTAATGGTTCTGGCGCTGGCCTGGTAGCCCCGCTGGGTGGTGATCATATTGGTAAATTCCTCGGTCAGGTCCACGTTGGACATTTCCAGGTAGTGGGATCTGATGACCCCATAACCGCCCACGGTGGGTTCACCCAAACTATCGTTAATGAGTTCACCGCTAGCAGCACTCTGACGAAAAAGGTTCTGCCCTACCCGCTCCAGCCCTTCCTGGTTGGGAAACATGGCCAGGCCGATTGTAAAAGGACCCAGGTCATTGCCTTGAAGATCAACGCCCGTAATTTCCCCGCCCTGCGATATGTTTAAAGTGGCGACCCCGTCCGTGCCGAGCGATATTTCGCTGCCGTTGGAGTCCAACAGGTGATAACCGTTGGAATTTACCAGGTTGCCGGCGTCGTCAATATAGAACACCCCCTCCCTGGTGTAATAGGTATTGGCGCCGTCGGAAACAGCAAACCAGCCGTTGCCCTGGATGGCCAGGTCGAGGGTGCGCCCTGTCGACTGCGTGTTTCCCTGCCCCATGTTGCCGGTAATGCTGGAAACCGACATGCCCAGCCCTACCTGGGACGGGTTAACTCCGCCCAGAGCGTTGGTAGTGGCGGCGCTGCCGGAACGAATTGCCTGGTAGAGGGTGTCCTGAAAATTTGCCCGGCTGCTTTTAAAACCGGAGGTATTGACATTGGCAATATTATTGCCGATGACGTCCATACGGACCTGGTGGTTTTTCATACCTGATACGCCGGAATAAAGGGATCTAATCATTACATTTCCTCCTTTTTGTTGGGCCGCTTCTGTCGTTTGGCGGCCGCGCAGCCTCCTTCCGGGCCGGCTGCTTATTTCGGATGTCTGACTTCCATGGATTCCTTTGGGGTCCTGTTTTTATTTTACGATTACGGCGCTGTCGATGTTGGTAAAAACATGTTCTTGTGAGGACTTGCCGTCCAGGGCGGTCACTACTGTTTTGTTGCGGATGCTGGCAACCAGCGCCAGATCGCCGTATATTATCAGCGAATTTCGTGATCCCTTAGCCTCGGCCCGGCTCACAGCCCTACCAATTTTGGCCAGGTCCTCGCCGGCCAGTACTATG
>JAQVLS010000240.1 GCA_028704035.1 Desulfotomaculaceae bacterium
ACCGGAATAATAAGAGGAGGGCATAAATTTATGGAAATGGAAAGTTTGAGACAGTTAGAAACCATCTGTATCGAAGTACCAAAGGTTTATGATTTTTGTTTTCAGGCGGAGCGCCGCGAAAACATCTGTACCCCCCTGGGTACATTTATGCCGCCGGCAGGGGCCACAGTCAGATGTACCATCCAAAACACCTGCTGCAACGAGGTAAGCAGGTCCGTGCCTAACGCAGCGGGAAGGTCAAATGTTACTTTTGCGGTAGTAGTCAACTATAAACTAGAGGTATTAAACGCTGAGGGAGATGTAATACACACATTCAGAAACCTCACGTTCAGCTTCACCAAGACAGTTGTTCTCTGCGCTCCCGAGGGAACATTCACAAACTGCGAAATTGTCAATACCGCCTGCGGACCCTGCCTGATACTCGGCAATCAGATCTGCTGCACATTTGACCTCTGCATTGTCATTCAGTCCGTGGCCATAGTGAAAATACTGATCCCCAGCTTCGGTTTCTGCACACCGGCATTGTGTGAACAGGTTTCCCCGGAAGGCCCGTTTGTGTGTCCGCCCGCGTTATTCCCGCCGCAATGTCCGCCGGTAGCAAGTTGTTAAGAATTAGGAGCGGTCCACCCGCTCCTAATTAAATTAATCATTTAAACGGGGAGTAATTATAGTGTATTTAATGAACCTTGTAATAAAAGGGCTGCAGGACAGTGAAAAAGCCAAAAGACTTAAGGAAGCCATCATGGGTATTGAGGGTGTCAGCAATGTGCAGATTTACCCGCCGGACGGTGTAAAAATATCCTACAACCCTACCAGGGTATACCCGAGCAGAATCAAAGCTGTGATGAGTTCAATCGGCATATCCTCATCAGGCGGTGGTTGAAGGCACTGCTAACCGGCGTGCCGGGCCATAAAAAACTAATATAAAAGGGTGTAATTTTTACCACCTTGCCTAGATTTTGAACATATTCCATTGTGCAGACGAAAAATATATTTCATAAACCGAAAAGCCTGCCCACGTTCCAGAAAGAGCTTTGTCAAACAATACGAGGGAATATATAATTTCTATGCCATCTTCCAGAAATATCACTCTGGAACGGGATGCTGGCCAAGGGTTGTCAATAATAGTTTGACAGGGCGAATTTGACCGTTTGTCAGCTTTCCCGGAACAATGGGAAAGGGGAAATGGATATGTCCAGAATCAGGCGCCTCCTGTATGTGTTTGCAACCTGCTTGTTAATGTTTTCTTTAATGTTGACTGCCGCCAGTGCGGCTGTTAATCCGTACCCGGTTGATAGCTCGATGTATGCGTATTGGGATAAATACTTCGCAGACAGCGGCACAAAGCCGGCAGCGCCGGCAACGCCAGCGGCACAGGTAACAACACCGGGGTCATACTGGGACAAATATTACGGCAGCAACTATGGCAAATACACAGGTAGAACGACTACACCGACGACACCAACCACACCAACAACACCGACCAACCCGACTACACCACCAGTAGATCAGGGCTCTTCGGTGCAGAGTGCGGATGAGAAAATGATGTTGGATCTGGTAAACCAGGAAAGGGCAAAAGCAGGGCTCCCAGCATTTACTGTGGACACCAAATTAGTAGAACTGGCCAGAATGAAAAGCCAGGATATGTACCAAAACAATTATTTCAGCCATACCTCCCCAACCTATGGCAGCGCTTTAGACATGGAAAAGAAAGCTGGTGTTTCATACCGGGTTATGGGAGCGGAAAATATCGCAAAGGCCGCCACAACCCAAAGGGCGCACGATCTTTTCATGAACAGCGAGGGGCACAGGACAAATATCATGAATCCTATGCATACTACAATCGGCATAGGTATTGTTAAAACACCAAACGGGGTTGTGGTTACCCAGTTGTTCACGGGAAAATAAAATAACCAAAAAACTGAGGGTGTGGTTAAATCCCAAGAGGGGTATAATGCGTGGGGCAATTAGGTAAGGCAGACAGCGGATAAAAGCTGTCTGCCTTTGCCGTTTTTAATTTTCATGCCTCTTCAGCGCATTAAAATATTTATTATACATTGCGCTTTATGGCATCCTTTGGGAACCTCATTACTTGTGCTGAATAAAATAAATGTTAGCAAACAAGAATATAAATCTACAGTTAATATTAGAACTTCTTTTATAGGGGGATGTTACTTGATCTATCTCGACAGCGCAGCTACTTCATGGCCGAAACCTGCGGGTGTCTGGCAGGCAATGGAACACTGTATTAAATCCGTGGGAGCAAACCCCGGCAGGTCCGGTCACCAGATGGCTGTTCAGGCGGGCAGGTTGGTGGACGAAGCAAGGGAACTACTTTCCTTGTTATTTAATATAACAAACCCGGACAGGATTATTTTTACTTTAAATGCCACAGAATCACTAAACCTTGCTATAAAAGGCCTGCTCAAACCAGGAGACCACGTTGTGACAAGCTCCATGGAACATAATTCGGTGACCCGTCCGCTGCACGTATTACAAGAAAAAGGTGTCGAACTAACAAAGGTCGTTTGCTCAGGTGATGGCAGCATCAAAGTAAAGGATATAGAAAGCGCCCTGCGGCAGAACACCGCTGCTATAGTTATTACACATGCTTCTAACG
>JAQVLS010000241.1 GCA_028704035.1 Desulfotomaculaceae bacterium
AAAAGTAGCGTCCGGCAGAAAGTCCACTATATCTAAATAATGAGGAAGCTCATGATCCAAATACATATCTGCGTAACACCGCCCAGGCGAACTATTCATTGATAACCAGTCCTTTGTTGTTCTCCCGCCGCACTGTCCATACCAAATATATTCTATAAAACAATGCCTTTTCCTCTAAATATGTCAAAAAAATGTAAGAGGGGGACAGTCCCCTTTTGTTAGATTTTGTCAGGGGGACAGTCCCCTATTGGATTTACCACGTGAAGGGTACTGTCCCCCAATTGAACTTGAATCGATTTTTTGCTCATTTACCGAAAGACACCAACTAGTAACCAAAATATTTCCATTGTCATACCATAACGTATACACACATATGCCCGTGTAAAACGGATAAAAGGAGGTTGCTATAATGGCTTTCGGTACTGGGGTAGGAACCGGCGGAGCAGGCTTTGGCGGCTCGGTATTTATCATTTTTCTGATTCTTATTTTGCTGGTCTTAAGCATGGGCTTTTTTATTTAACAATGGCGAAAAACAGGAAGTTCTAACCATTAATTGAAAATAAATTGGTGGTTAGAACTTGATAAAATAGACTGACCTGAGCAAATCAGATCAGTCTATTTTCTTTGGCTGAGGATGGAAGAATAGAACATAGCCGCAGGTGTTGCATATGATCGGCATCACTGCCAGCCCTTTTTCCGGGGCAATTTCATAGCCGTTTTTTTCACTTTTTACCAGGGAAGGCAAAATACAATAGGGATCGTTCATTGTCCCGAAATCTTTACTACCGCAGTTTGGACAGGGAATTTTCAAGCCTATTTTTTGCTTTTCCATTTTACACCTCCGCGATATTATTTCGACACTGGTTAAGTGTTCCCCTTGTTAAACAAACAGATACTGTCACGATTTGTCATATGCGGGCAAAAAAACAGCCGGAGGCAGATAACCTCCAGCTCGGGGTGTCAAAATATGTTAGGGGGACAGTCCCCTATTGGAAATAATTGTTTATGTTAGGGGGACAGTCCCCTATTGGGAATAATTGTTAGGGGGGCAGTTCCCTACCTGTCCCCTACGGTTATCTTTTCAGGCGGTCGATTTCTTCTTGCAGGGTTTCGATTCTTTCCAGCAGGTCCAGGATTATGGCTGCGCCGCTGAGGTTGACGCCCAGGGTACAGCGCAGGCGCCGCAGTTTGGCTAGGCGCGCCGCTTGCTTTAGCCTGATATGGCCCTCTCGAATATCCAGAATACCGAATTCAGCTAGCAGCTGCGCCATCTCCGGGTGGATTTCCAGGCTGTTGAGGTCTACCCAGGCGTCGTCTTCATCGGCGGACAGAACATGGTGGTACATTTGCAGATAATATTTTTCCACCCCATTACACCCCTTTCCTCAGCGAGGCCAGTTCCTGGTAAAGCTTTTCTTCTTCGGCTGAAAGGTGTTCAGGAATATCTATTCTGATAACCACATATTCGTCGCCCCGCCCCTTTTGGTAAGGCAGGCCCTTGCCTCTGAGGCGCAGCTGTTTTCCGGCGCGGGTTCCCGGAGGCACTTTCATCAACACGGGCCCGTCGAGGGTGGGCACTGATACCTGGTCTCCCAGCACGGCCTGCTCCGGGCGCAGGACTACCTCGGTTTCCAGATCCTCGCCGCGGACTTTGTATACCGGGTGGGGCAGCAGTTTTAACTTGAGGTAAAGGTCGCCCTTGGCGCCGCCGCCTATTCCTTCTCCGCCCTGGCCTTTGAGCCGGATTTTGCTGCCGTCGCGCACGCCCGGCGGGATCTTCACGGCCAGCGTCCTAGCGCCGGTTGTGTCGCCGGTGCCGCCGCAGCGCCGGCAGAAGGTGTTGTTCTCTATGCCTGTGCCGCCGCATTCCCGGCATACTTCCCGGGTGGTCAGCTTCAACGATTTTTCCCCGCCGCGGTATGCTTCCTCCAGCGCCAGTTCAAGCTCGCTTTCTATATCCTGCCCGCGCACCGGGCCAGTTCTGCGGGAGGCTCTGGCCTGGCGGCCAAATGGCGCCCCCCCACCGAACAGTGTTTCGAAAAAGTCGCTGAAGCCGCTGGCGCTGGCACCGGCTTTGTCGCCGGCACCGGTATAGAAATGGAACCCCTCCATATCCGGCGGCGGCCGGAAATCCTGGCCGTTCCGCCAGTTTTGGCCCAGCCTGTCGTATTTGGACCGCTTCTCCTTGTCGCTCAATACTTCATAGGCTTCGTTAATCTGCTTGATCTTTTCCTCTGCTGTTTCCTTATTCTTGCCGGTTTGCAGATCGGGGTGCCACTTGCGGGCTAATTTGCGGTAGGCTGTTTTGATTTCTTTTTCTGTTGCGCCGCGGCCTACACCCAGAATCTCGTAGTAATCGCGAAATGATACGCTCATTTTACCCTCACCGGTCCTTTTGACACTCTAACCCTGGCCGGCCGCAGTAAATCCGGGCCAAACCGGTATCCTCTGGCGAGTTCCTGCGCCACAAGCCCCAGGGGTAAACTGGAGTTTTCCAGGTAGCCGATGGCCTCGTGCTCGTTCGGATCAAATGCTTTGCCCAGACTTTCTACTGCCTGCAGGCCGTGCTGCTGGAGCAGACCGACAAATTGCTGGTAAATCATCTCCAGCCCCTG
>JAQVLS010000242.1 GCA_028704035.1 Desulfotomaculaceae bacterium
ATAGACCGTCTGATAGAACTGGTAAAACACTGTATGGAAAATGCCCTGCTATTAGCTGTGCCCTTGGTAGTGGATATTAAAGTCGGAGAAAACTGGCACGATGTTAAGAAGGTCTAAGGGGTGAAACAATGCCGGAGCTGCCGGAGGTCGAGACCGTAAAGCGCACGCTACAGACAAAGTTGGCCGGGCTGATGTTTACTGATGTGCAGATTCTGCTTCCCAAAGTAGTGCAGGAACCCGGGCCTGAGGAATTCAAGGAGATCATCAAAAATAAAAAGATATTAGGAGTGGGCAGGCGTGGCAAATATCTCCTGCTCAGCCTGAGCGACGGTTACACCCTGGCGGTTCACCTGCGGATGACCGGCAGACTGGTTTATTGTGCAGATGACGCGGCACCAATCAAGCATACTCATATTATCCTCCACCTGGAAAACGACCACAGGCTTATTTTTGCAGATATGAGGCAATTTGGCGGGATGTGGCTGACGCCCACGTCTTCTCTGGATAGCCTGTCCGGTTACAAAGATTTGGGCATGGAGCCGCTGGATAGATGTTTCACCAGGGATTTTTTAAAAAAGAAACTACGCCACCGGCATGTCCGGATCAAACCTCTTCTCCTGGACCAAAAATTCATAGCGGGACTCGGCAATATTTATACGGACGAGGCTCTGCACCGGGCTGGAATAAACCCGGAGCGCCCGGCCTCAACACTAACAGCCCGTGAAACAGCCAAGCTTCACCGTGCTATTAAAGATGTCTTAACGGAAAGCATCGACCACAGGGGTACGACCTTTCGGGATTTCATCGACGGGGACGGCAGGACCGGCGGCTACCAGGAACATCTGCGTGTTTACAACCGGGAGGGCAACCCCTGCCTACAATGTGGCCAAGCTATACTAAGGAAAAAAATAGGCGGGCGCAGTTCTTATTACTGCCCGGCATGTCAGAAATAATTTTAACCCCCGGTTTTTAAAACCGGGGGTTTTATTAATTTAAGTAACCAACTTTTCATTACCTCCATAAATTAAAATGCGGCAGGATAAACGCAACAGGAGGGGTGAAGTTGGAACTGCTTTCATACATTTTTTTCGCTCTGGCGCTGAATTTGGATTCTTTTGGGGCGGGAATGGCTTACGGTTCGCGGCAGATCAAAGTGCCTGTATGCTCACTTTGTATTATTAGCCTGGTTTCCGTGGCCGCCATCAGCATTTCTATGCTGGGAGGGCAAATCCTTCTGGCTGCCTTACCGGTCTCACTTGCCCACCGGGCTGGCGGAGTTCTTTTAATGTTCATCGGAGTATGGGTATTATACCAAACCCGCCGGAGCGATCACCGGGTGACTGAAAAAGCCGGCCTTGACGAAAACAGCGCCGGCAGGACGATAAAAATTCACATCCGGCCCCTGGGTCTGGTTATTCAAATTTTAAAGGAGCCGGTCAGGGCGGACCTGGACAGTTCAGGCGTGATATCACCGGGTGAAGCCTCTATATTGGGCATCGCCCTGGCCATGGACGCCTTCGCAGCCGGGTTCGCGGTGTCCATGCTGGGTTTTTCCATCGTTTTAACGGCAACGGTAGTCGGCCTCGGCCATTTTTTCCTCACCTACCTCGGCCTGCTGGCTGGGCGGTCAATTACCAAATTTCAGCTTGGCCGCCAGCTTACAGTATTGCCGGGATGCCTGCTGATTGCCCTGGGGCTGCTGAAACTATTTTATTAGGAAACGCCGGCTGTAGCCGGTTTTTTAATTATTAAGAAAATAACCCTTCGAAAATTGTTGACAAGTGACCTGCAGGATTATTCGTGCCGGTTATGTATAAGAAATAGATATAAAATTTTTTAGAGGAAGTACATTATTTAGCGCGAAAATAACAAGATTATGTATATGCGGGGGAAAACTATGATCGTGATCGGACTTACCGGCAACATTGGGAGTGGCAAAAGCACCGTCTCTCGTCGCCTCAAGGATCTGGGGGCGCAAATTATCGATGCCGATCAGGTGGCGCGGCAGGCAGTGCTGCCCGGCACACCCGCCCTGCGGGAAATCGCGGATCTTTTTGGGCCTGAAGTTTTGGACAACACTGGGAGCCTGGATCGCAAAAAAATGGGATCCATAGTATTTACCAACCCGCCGGCAATGGAAAAACTAAATAACATCACCCACCCTAAAATCAAAGCGGAGATAAACCGACAAATAGAATTAAGCAAAAAAGAAAAGAAAAGCGGCCCCAGTGTGCTGGTTGTCGACGCCGCTCTCTTAATCGAAGTAGGGCTGGAGAAAAATGCTGATGAGATCTGGGTGGTAAAAATAGATCGGGACAAGCAGGTTGAACGTCTAGTCGCAAGGGACGGCCTGACGCCGGAGGAAGCTCTCAATCGTATTGCCGCGCAGCTACCCCAGGATGAAAAATTAAAATTTGCCACCAGGGTAATTGACAACAGCGGGGATAAAAATGAAACTATAAAACAGGTTGACCGCCACTGGAAAGATATGATGAAAAGGTATTTTCGGGAAATAGACGGAATACAACTTAAAGAATGGGCAGAAATCGGCGGAGTGAAGTAATTGAACGCATTTTTTTACAGAAGAAAAAAGAATAAGACTTAC
>JAQVLS010000243.1 GCA_028704035.1 Desulfotomaculaceae bacterium
TGTAATCGCGGCGTCGTAAGAGGCGGTATGTGAGAAGGCTTCCCGGGCCAGGTCCATCCTCAGGTTAATGTCTGCCCTGCCGCCGCGTATGGCTTCCAGGACATCCAAGTAGCGGCCCGGATTTACGATAACCAGCACGTTTTCGTAATTTTTGGCCGCCGAACGGACCATAGTCGGGCCACCGATATCTATATTCTCTATCGCATCGGCCAGTGTCACGTCCGGTTTGGCTATCGTCTCCCGGAAAGGATACAGGTTGACCGCCACCAGGTCGATCGGGGTAATATTATGCTCCTTAAGCTGCTCTAGGTGCTCTTCGTTCCGCAGGGCTAGGATGCCCCCGTGGACATTGGGATGCAGTGTCTTTACTCGCCCGCCCAATATTTCGGGAAAGCCGGTTACATCAGATATGTATGTGACGGGCACGCCTGCCTCGCGCAGGGTCTTCGCGGTACCGCCGGTAGACACTATCTCCACTCCCAGTTCCGCCAGACCCCGGGCAAATTCCACAACGCCTGTCTTGTCAGAAACGCTGATCATGGCACGCTTGACTCTCATGTTAACCTACCTCCATTTTTTTTGTTGCATAGGGCGGGTTTTAACCCGCCACTCCAATCGCACTCCAATCGGGAACATACCTCAGCTACAAAGCCAATTCCCAAACAGAGGTGCTTCCTCGTTCCGCTGTCCGGTACCATGCAAGAACAAAGGTTACTAGTGAAACGGAGAACCGTCCTCCGATCTGCGGCTGAAGCCGCATCTACAGTCTAAAAACTTTTCTGCCGTTTAGCTTAAGCCGCCCTTCTGCTATTAGCCCGATTGCTTCCGGGTAAATTTTATGCTCCTGCTCCAAGATGCGGGCAGCGAGCGAGTCTGCCGTGTCGTCGTCGTAAACCGGCACCACAGCCTGAATAATAATTGGCCCCGTATCCATCCCTTCATCGACAAAATGTACTGTACAACCGCTGAATTTTACCCCGTAATCCCAGGCCTGCTGCTGGCCGCACAGCCCCGGGAAAGCCGGGAGAAGAGCGGGGTGAATATTTATTACCATGTTGGGGAAAGCATCAAGGATTACCTTGCCGACCATCCTCATGTAGCCGGCCAGGCAAACCAGTTGTACCCCGTGTTCGTTAAGCAGTTTAAGTAAGGCCTTTTCGCATTCATCTTTTGAACCAAAATTCCGCGGGTTCAGATGCCGCGCCGGTATGCCGGCTTTTCGCGCTCTTTCCAGGGCGAAAGCGTCATTGTTGTCGCTGAAGACCACGGCAACCTCCGCCTTAATTTTGCCTGCAGCGGCAGCATCCATAATGGATTGAAGGTTTGAACCCCATCCGGAGGCCAGTACGCCCAGACGTAATTTGCCCATTTTTATCCCCTCCCCATTTTGATTCTCGGAGATCCTCCTTATATGTAACTGACTTCTTTACTACCTTCGATCACTTCGCCAATCAGGCAGCTTATTTCGCCTCTCGCCGACAGGTCCGCCAGCACCTCTTCAGCCTGGCCGGCGTCAACTACCGCCACCAGACCGATACCCATGTTAAAGGTGCGCAGCATTTCCTGCTCTTCTACCTTACCTTTTTCCTTGATCAAATCAAACACGGGAGGCACGTCCCATGTGCCCAGCTTTATTGCAATACCGGTTCCATCGGGCAACACTCTAACAACGTTATCGGTCAAACCACCACCGGTAATATGAGCCATTCCTTTGATTTTGAACTTTTCAAGCAGGGGCAGCACAGTTTTAACGTAAATTCTGGTCGGTTCGAGCATTTCCTCCCCCACCGTCCGGCCCAGTTTTTTTATGTATGAATCCATTTGATAACCTCCGACCTCCAGCAAAACTTTGCGCGCCAGTGAGTACCCGTTGCTGTGCAGCCCGGAGGAAGGCAGTCCGATCAGTACGTCGCCGGGTACTATTTCCCTGCCGTCAACGATCCTGCCCCGCTCGACCACACCTACCGCAAAACCGGCCAGGTCATATTCTTCCGGACCGTAAAATCCCGGCATTTCCGCAGTTTCCCCGCCAATCAGCGAACAACCCGCCTGGCGGCAACCTGCGGCGACACCGCTGACGATGGCTGCCACTTTTTCCGGCGCCAGTTTGCCCACCGCGAGGTAGTCAAGGAAAAAAAGGGGTTCCGCCCCCTGTACCAGGATATCGTTTACACACATGGCTACTGCGTCAATACCGATAGTGTCATGGCGTTCCATCAACATGGCAATCCGAAGCTTGGTACCAACCCCATCAGTGCCGGCCACCAGGACAGGCTCCCGGTATTTACCGGCGTTTAGGGCAAAAAAACCACCGAAACTTCCGATTCCGGCCAGGACTTCCGGCCGAAAAGTGCTCCGCACAGCGCCGCGCATAAGTTGTACGGCCTTATTTCCCGCATCTATGTCGACCCCGGCGTCCGCGTAAGTCAACCCCTTCTTGTTCCCGGTCATTTTGCCATCCCCCTATATTAGTGTATCGCGTTGTAATGCAGGTATATCATGCCTTGCCAATCAATCGCAGGTCGTTTATAAAACCCAAATTTATGCGACTAAATATGTGCGGCTGAAGTCACACCTGCAATTTTCTTACTTCTCCA
>JAQVLS010000244.1 GCA_028704035.1 Desulfotomaculaceae bacterium
TTACTTTTCCTGGCAAACGTCGCGTCAGCTGCTACTTGCTGGTGGACCTCTTACCAGCCAGAAGTGCCGGATTCACTGAGAAAATAGTTGACATAAGATTGGCACAGGGGGTGGACAATCCACCCCCTTATCATGTAGGGGTGATATTTTGGACGGGGACACAAGCAGAAAGAAGAAATTGTGTGAGTATGTTGCTACCACCCATATACTCTGTATTATCGTTGCCATATGCGCTTTGATTCTTAGTAATAATATTACTACTTATAGCAGCTATTATCCTGTAGTCAAAATGCGTTTCTTCACTTTGATATGTTTATTGGGCTTTGCGGTTATTTTGTTGTACAACTCAAAAAAAATACTTCTGGCCAGAAACCCTTTATCTTTTACATTGATGGATATAGCCTACATAGGTGTTTCATTTCTGGTGGCAATTGTTACTGTGTATGTAATTGGAAACAAAGTTCCTTTTATCTACACGATCCTTATACTGCCGGTAATTATTACCGCCTCAAGTATCAACAAAAAAATGGGCCTGGTCGCCGCTGCGTTCAGTTCTGTATTCCTGGTTTACAGTATCATGAGAACAGGTCTTTCAATAGCGGACGCTTTGGAGTCCGGTCTGATCCTGATTATGATTATGTATGTGATCGGCTGGTTTATCGGCGGTTTGAGGGATATTGAAGCACAGCACCGGAACCATTTGGAAAGCAACTTTCAAATGCTGCAAGAAGAAGTAAAAAGGCGGGAGCAGGCGGAAGAACAACAGCGCAAATTGTCCAGCGCGCTGGAGCAAAGCCCCAGCATTGTCGTGATTACAGATACGAGCGGGAATATTGAATATGTTAACCAAAAGTTTACCGAAGTGACAGGTTACCTTTTCGTTGAAGTAACTGGCAAGAACATGTTTAAAGAACACTATGGCCAGTCTCCTGAAAAATACAAGGCAATAATGGACGTGGTCAATGCCGGTCAGGAGTGGAAAGAAGAACTTCAGAGCAAGAAAAAAAATGGCGATTTCTACTGGGAATACATATTGGTATCGCCTTTCAGGGATAAAGATGGCGCCATTACCCATTTTATTAAAATGGCTGAAGATATAACCCGGATCAAAAAAATGGATCAGGAGATGGCCCGCCTCGAACAGCTGAACCTGGTGGGGGAAATGGCTGCAGGGATTGGTCATGAAATTAGAAACCCGATGACTACGATCAGGGGTTTTCTGCAACTCTTGGGGGAAAAAGAAATATATGTTCAGGATAAGAAATTCTTTGACCTGATGATAGATGAGTTGGACCGGGCGAATTTAATAATAACCGAATATTTATCTCTGGCAAAAAACAAGTTAGTAAAATTGCAGGCGCATAATTTAAATTCAATCATTTCAAATCTTTTCCCCTTGATTGTCGCTGGCGCGCTGATTGCTGATAAAAATATAGAGAAGGAGCTTGGCGAAATCCCCGATTTATTACTTGATGAAAAAGAAATGCACCAGATGATCTTAAACCTTGTGCGCAACGGGCTGGAAGCTATGCTCCCCGGAGGAATCCTGGCGCTCAAAACCTATGCGGACGGGGACGAGGTGATTATGGCCGTAAAGGACCAGGGAAAGGGGATAGAGCCAGCAGTGCTTGAAAAAATAGGCACTCCCTTCTTCACTACCAAAGACAGTGGGACGGGTTTGGGTTTGGCGATATGCTACAGCATTGCAGCCAGGCATAATGCGAGAATTGAAATTGAGACCGGGCCGGCAGGCACTACATTTTACATAAGGTTTAAGGTGTCAGGGGAGTGTCAGGTGGACGGGGTTGTTGACATCCTCTGTAACTAGGGGGACAGTCCCCTTTTGCCATTATTCACCATAAGGGGACTGTCCCCCTGGGTGGCATTCCTTCATGAAGCTATACAGGTCAGCGAGTTTGCCGCGCCAATCAGGCTGGTAGGAGCTGTTGCCTCGATCAATCAAATGCTCTTCCAGGAGAAAAGTTTTCATGCCCAGCGCACTTGCCGGCAGATCCGCATCAATATCATTGCCGACCATCAGACAATTGGCCGGGCTCACCCCTATTCGCTCGGCAATTTCGGCATAATATTCTGGAGCGGGCTTACAGTAATGCATGTGTTCGCATGATGTTACCAATTCATATGGAAAGTCCCCCACTTCCGCCCAGTTCAGACGGCATTGGATGGGCTCAATGGGGAAGATCGCCTGGGTCGCAATCACAATCTTTTGCTCATGCATACACAATTCCGCCATCATTTCCCTCATCCCCGGAAAGGGCCGGCAGTGCTGCTGCAAAAGTGGAAATCTAGCTGCATAAAACTCATTAAAGAAGTCATTTGCTTGATTATCGGAGTAAGGCCACCGGGCCAGGAACTTTTCCATAAAAGTTTCTAAATTTGTGTTCTCGCCGTTGCGCTCTCTGATCATGTCCCAGGTACACCGGTCAACCAATTTCACCAGTTGGGCCGGGTCCCCAAACCCTTTTTCTGCCGCCAATTGGCCCATAGCCCGAGAATAATATTGAATAAATTCACTCATATCTATATCTAAAAGTGTCCCGTCCAAGTCAAATAATATCGCTTCAAACA
>JAQVLS010000245.1 GCA_028704035.1 Desulfotomaculaceae bacterium
ACAAAGTTTACTGCCAAGCTGTTCTTCTTCAGCAGTCATTTCGCTCCTGGCCTGTTCAGGCGCCGCGTTAACGTTACTCTCCTGCTGCGGCGTTTGTCCGGCGGGGCGCCTTGTATCCTGACCACTGCCGATCAATGCGGAAAAAATTAAAATTGCCACTCCCAGAGCCGCCAGTATTACAAGCCATATGCCGCGTCTTCCCTGTTCCTTTGCTGGAAACTTGTTTTCATTTCCTTTGCCAAAACCAAGGTATTCAAGTAGTTTACTCAATAATTGTCACCTCCGTTTATCTATATATAACCTTTACTTGCTGCTGTCCCAGACTATAGAAATCAGCTACCATGCCAATCAGGCCCGACACGGTCCCGCGCGGCGGCCCGGCGCCCGCTGCCGCCTCCGGCCCGGTTTCACCGGCGCCGCCGTTGACAGTTATAGTTACCGGGTTTATTTCATCGATGGCGATACTGCTTTCCGACGGAGGCGTGCCGGCAGTTTGAGCAACATACAAAACTATTTCTTTAATCTGCCCAAAGTCAGGTTCGCTGCTGCTGTACTGCACCTTTACATCCACGTCCACCACCGATGTATCTTGATAGACGCTGGTAAGCGCTATTATCTGTCTGGCTATGCCGGTCCCATATTGTTCTATCGCTTTCTGCTGCTGATCGTCTGAGATCTTTTTTCCCGCCTCGATAACGCTGGAGATTTGCGCTTGATCTACTTCAGAAGTAAGTGCAGACAATTCCCCGCTAAAGTCCCACCGCATCATAGCGCCCACCGCCTGAATCACAGCGATGATAATCAGGAGGCCCATTACCATTTTTACATACTTTTTCAGATCACCCTGCGGCAAAAACATTTCCAGAAACATGGCCAGAATCACAATAATAATAATGTTCTGCACCAGGCTGCGGATTGCTTCCACTGGACCCCCCTTTCCCGGGCAGCGCTTTAATGCCGGACGTTAAGCCGTTACAGCCGCTGCCTCGTTCACCTTAACATGACCGTTATGTTACCTATGCCCACTACTATGGTAATGGTAAAAAAGAACAGCAGCCCTGCTGTGGCCACCGCGGCAAAGACCAGAAAAAGGCTATTGCCGAGGCTGTTCAGGCAGTCTACCATCTGTCCGTCAGCAACCGGCTGGATTAAAGAGCCCGCCAGTTTATAGGTAAAAGCCAGTGTTACTATTTTTAACAAAGGCACAATCATTATTGCTCCTATTACCCCGATCCCCGCGATTCCCAACGCATTTTTGATTAATAGCGAAGAACTGATGACAGCGTCCAGGGCATCCGACAGCATCCCCCCCACCATTGGCACAAAAGTTTTAACTGTAAACCGGGCTGTCCTGAACGTTACTGAATCGCTGACCGCGCCCGCCACTCCCTGTATCGCCAGCACTCCAAGAAAAATAGTTGTAAAAACACCCATCAAACCCATAGCCACGGTCTTTAAAAGATCAGCCAGACTTGTTACCTTAAACCGGTCAGTCAGATTGCTGACAACGCCCAGGATGGCGACAAAAAAGAATAGGGGCAGGATGATGTTCTTAATCATGGTACCGAATATACCCAGCGTGGTTAATATTACCGGGCTGAAAATTGCCGCTGAAGCAAAACCCCCGACAGCCACCAGCAGAGTCAGCAAGACCGGCAGCAGCGCCTGCATGAACGTAACCATAGCGTCCACCACTTCCCTGCCCGCGTTGACCGCCAGGGAAAACGAGCCGATAGCAATTGTAATAAGCACCAGGTAGGCAACGGAATAAGCCAGCTGTCCGGTTGTTCCCTTCTCAAAAGAACAGACCAGGTTCTGCAGCACGGCGCAAATTACCGCCAGGATCACCAGCTTGCCCAGCAGGGCAAAATTAGCCACTACCTCTTTGAAAAGCATACTCATAATATTGTTGAGGATATCAGCCGGCTTCCAGTCCTGTTCACCCTTAACCAGCTTTGTTACCATCTCTTTAAAATCAAACTGCGGCACAGCCCCTTCGACCGCGCTGTCCAGCTGATTTATATAGGACTGCACATCTTTCAGATCAAGCGGGTCGACCGGACTCTCCTGAACAGTTTCGCCGGCAGGCGCCGCAACACAGCCGGCAGGCGTGAAAACAAGCAGAACAGTAAAAACCAAGATCAAAAACCTCATCACTAAACCTCACCGCCTTACATACCATCGGGGACATTCCTCAGCAACAAAGCCCGGCCCCAGTACCTATTTACAGAGGTGTGTCCCCATTCCGCTGTCTTTCATCACACAACGATACAATGCCGCAGAAAATACAAAGTCCATTCCGATCGGGGACATTCCTCAGCATTTCAATCGGGGACATTCCTCGGCATCAAAGCCAATCCCCAAACAGAGGTGTGTCCCCATTCCGCTGTCTGGTATCATGCAACGATACAATGTTGTTGCAGAAACAGAGGTGCGGGAATTTTTTCGAAAGCTCTACGGTACTAGCTTCAGGAGCATCGTCAGTACCGCCACCACAATCGGCACCGCCAGCACCATGATAAGGATTTTGGCCGCAAACTCAATCTTGGAAGCAACCGCTCCTTCACCTGC
>JAQVLS010000045.1 GCA_028704035.1 Desulfotomaculaceae bacterium
CAAATACCATATAAATTAGCTGCATCATATTCACCCTCGAATGAGTATTTTTCTCAGGCGGGGGCATTTTATTTTAAAAGTAGATAACAATATGTGAGTCCTTTGCATGGTTTATACTACTTGATTATAAAACATAACATAACTAATTTAAAATGAATGAGAATGATGCTGGCGAGATAACAAATCAATATATCTAGACACAAATGAAAACCTCCTCAAGTTTAATATATATATATAATATTTGGTTAATTAATTGATATAAAGCAGGAAATAATTTAAAAAAAAAGAATAACTAATTAAAATTATGTAATTTAAAATACAATTTATAGTGCATGCTCTTCGAGTCATAATAACCTAACGCTTTTTTTAAGTTACGGTTTATGGTCGATAGGGTACGGTGGGAAACCAGCGTGCCTTCCATTGCGAAAAGGAGAGTTGGATCCGTCTTGGTTATGCCGGGCCGGCTGTGTTTTTCGCAGCAGCCCGGTATTGTTTTATAAGGGGGGTGTTAGCCCGATCGATTGCACCATAATAAGGGAGGCGCTGCATTGAAGCATAGGGACAGATTAATACAGTGACGCTAGTAGTTGCTAGTACCAATGGGCTGTTTCTGACAGGTAGATGCGCAAAAAAGGAAAGCAAAGTAACTACTGTCGCCGGTGGCGACCAGGTCTTGCTGGCCAGCACTATTGGACCGGTAGACTCCGGCATTGTGGCCGCGCTTGAAGACAGCTTTGAAAAGAAAACTGGGGTCAAGGTGGGGCACGTCAGAGCCGGCACCGGGGCTGCTCTGAAAATAGCTGAGAGCGGGACTTTTGACCTGGTCATGGCCCATGCCAGGGCACTGGAGGAAAAATTTATAGCGGAAGGCTTCGGCGCCAAAAGGATTGACCTTATGTATAATGATTTTGTTATTATCGGTCCAGCATCCGACCCGGCGCAGATCAATGGCCTGCAGACCTCGGCGGGAGCCTTGAAGAAGATCAGGGACACACATTCGCTGTTTATCAGCCGGGGTGACAACTCCGGTACGCACGTGGCGGAAAAGGGCCTGTGGCAGACGGCCGGGCTTAGCCCGTCCGGGGAATGGTACCGGGTATATGAGAAAGGCTTCGAAGGAAATGTTAAAGTCCTGAAGTATGCTGACGAACAAAACGGCTATGCAATTATTGACAGGGCTACATACTTAACATTGAAAAACGATATTGTGTTAAAGGTGCTTGTTGAAAAGGACGAATCCCTGCTCAACTACATTAGCCTCATTCCAGTTAACCCGGAGAGGTTTCCCAATGTGAAGAACAAGCTGGCGATGCAGTTTGTTGATTTCTGCACCTCGGTGGAGGGCCAGACTATCATCAGGGATTTCGGCAAAGATAAGTATGGTGAGCCCATGTTTTATCCCAATTCAGCTGTGGGTAAAACCCTTCCCAGGTAATTTAAGAGTTAACGACATAAAGGAGGATTATAATGAAATCCAAAAAATTAGCGTTACCAATTCTAGTTTTAGCACTGGTTTTTGCTGTGGGGATCCTGGCCGGATGCGGTTCCCAGACGGCGCAGCAGTCCACGCCGGCGCCGGCGGTTAAAGATCTGATCCTGGCTACTACCACCAGCACCCAGGACAGCGGTTTGCTGGACGTGCTGAAACCGGTGTTTGAGGGGAAAACCGGGTACAACCTTAAGATTATAGCCGTCGGCAGCGGCGCGGCTATGGAAATGGGCAAGAAGGGTGAAGCCGACGTGCTGCTGGTGCACTCCCCGGCTGCTGAGAAAGCCCTGGTAGAAGAAGGGGTTGGCGTCAATTACCAGCTCGTCATGCATAACGACTTTATCATTGTCGGTCCGGCGGAAGACCCGGCCGCAATCAAAGGCAGCAATTCAGCCGATTCCTTTAAAAAGATAGCGGAGGAAAAAGCTATTTTTGTCTCCCGCGGTGACAATTCCGGCACCCACGTCAAGGAATTGGCCATCTGGAAAAATGCCGGGATCACACCTGAAGGCGCCTGGTACCTGCAGAGCGGCACCGGGATGGGCGCGACGCTGAACATCGCCAACGAAAAGCAGGGCTATACCCTGTCTGACCGGGCCACTTACCTGGCCCAGAAGGATAATTTCAAGCTGAATGTTTTAAGCGAAGGCGATAAAGTGCTCCTGAACATTTATCACGTTATGCAGGTGAACCCTGAGAAGTTCAGCAAGGTAAACAAAGACGGCGCCAAAGCCTTTGTTGAATTCATGGTCAGCACCGATACCCAGAAGACTATCGCGGAATTTGGCAAGGACAAGTTCGGGGAGTCCCTTTTCACCCCGGATGCGGGCAAAAATGAGGCCGACCTGGGTAAATAGATTAAGCATATGGAACAGAGAGCCGCGTTTGGATTAACGCGGCTCTCTTAAACGTTCTGATATATTCAGGTCTGAAGAAATAGTCTGCTCCCACAACATGGGGCAACCGGCGATGGCTGCCATGATCCTTAGTTTTTCCGGCATATTTTACTACCTGCCGATTATGATGCTCTCCTCAATGCCTACCGGAATAATAATTGGACTCCTGCTTATCGAACTGGCCAAGTATATAAGGGCAAATAATCGCCTGGAAACATATTTGCAAGATTTATGACCAGACAAAACTGGCGAATAAATTCTCATCTGCTATAATGGACATTTACGCCAGACGGCGCTGAATTACAGGAATTATGTTGAAAATATGTAGGATTACTATTTAATTTGTTGTATTTTAACTCGTGTATCGATATACTTCTAACAGCGGTTTTTAATGAGGCGATATTAATGTCCTGCCCGGGGCAAGCCTTTATTTAATCAAAAGGCGACGGGTACATGAATTATCTTTGTCTTGGAAACAAAATCAGCTTAAGGCGGCAAAATAATATGATATTTATCAAAAAGGCAGCAGAGACAAGTGCAAAAACTGATAGTGTCAGGGAAGATGTGGCTAAAATAATTGCAGACGTCCGCCGCCGGGGCGACCAGGCCCTGCTGGAGTTGACCGGCCGCTATGACGGGGTTGCTTTGAGTGATTTGCGGGTATCGCCGGCGGAAGTAAAAAAAGCATACAGCCGGGTAGACGAGAAAACTATTGAGTATTTGCAGCTGGCGGCGGATCGGATCAAGTCCTTCGCGGAAAAACAAATCGATTGCCTGCTGCCCCTGGAATATGAGAGCTCGCCCGGGGTTGTGCTGGGGCACAGGCTGATTCCGGTATCGTCCTGCGGCGCATATGTGCCGGGTGGCCGTTACCCGCTGCCTTCCTCCGCCCTGATGTCGATCATCCCGGCCAGGGTGGCCGGTGTAAAGAGAGTGGCGGCCTGCTCGCCGCCGGCAAAGGCCTTCGCAGGTATACATCCGGCCGTGCTGGTAGCTATGGAGATAGCCGGCGCCGACGAAATCTACTGCATGGGCGGCGCCCAGGCCGTGGCGGCCTATGCCTGCGGGACGGTAAGTGTACCGCAGGTTGATATGATTGTGGGGCCGGGAAATGCTTATGTCACTGAAGCCAAGAGGCAGTTCAGCGGCATGGTGGGCATCGATATCCTGGCCGGACCCAGCGAGGTACTGATTATAGCCGATAAAGACGCAGATCCCGCCCTCGTAGCCAGCGACCTGCTGGCCCAGTGTGAGCATGATCCCACAGCCAGAGGTATCCTGGTGACGGACAGCAGCAAACTAGCCGAACAGGCGCTGGAGTCCATTTACATTGAAGCCGGCTCACTGGAAACCGGGCAAGTAGCTTTAAAGGCCTGGGAGGATAACGGGCAGGTGATCCTGGTGGACAGCCTGACCGAAGCAGCCGCAATCTCAGACCGGTTTGCGCCGGAGCACCTTGTACTGCAAACCATGAAAAACGATGAACTGATCAATAAACTGCACAATTACGGTTCACTTTTTATCGGGGAAAATGCCCCCGTGGCATTTGGCGACTATATATCGGGAACAAATCACATCCTGCCGACAATGGGTTGTTCCCGCTTCTCCAGCGGGGTATGGGCAGGCGTCTTCGTTAAAGTGGCGTCCTTCCAGAGACTAACCGGGGAAGGCGCCGCCGGCCTGGCGGAAGCCTGTTCCCACCTGGCTGGAATAGAAGGGCTGCAAGCGCACCAGCGTTCGGCCGACAAGCGCAGGGGCAGGTAATTACAGCCTGGCAGTGACAGATCGGCTGCGTCTACAGATAAGTAATGGAAGATAATTTATTATTGATATTGCCAAAGCATAACTATAATAACAATTAGCTAATGACAGGTATAAACAAAAGGGTACCTCCTCCCGGAGGGATTCTTCATGTGCCGCCTTAGTTCCGTATGTCGGGCAGCGATATTGGCCATGCGTTTTCCTCCAGCAGATCATCTTCCTCCGTTGTCACCATTGAAATCTTAGCTGTTTTATGTCCCCGGCGCCAGGTTTTATATCCCGGCGAACGGCCGGCAGCAGCTGCACTTTTGGATTCCCAGACTGGTTTCAAGGCTATTATACAAAACCAGTATCACCCTTGAGAAGCATTTCTCACAATGATACTGGTTTTGTATCTATATACTGGGGCAGTAGTCTCATAGTGAGAAGAAGGGGAATACGGCGATAAATTTACTTACCGGACCGGACACAAGAATTGGCAGCAAAATAATTGTTGACTTTCCATTTGCTAGTATGATATCATTAAAATCACCATTTAATAAGGTTAGATATTTTGGTATAGGGGGTATTTAATGCTGACAAGGGAACTCATTAATGAAATTCTTAAGGATATCGGATTAGAGTCAATCGCAGAAGAGGAATCAAACAAGGAGGCTAATTAGCTTTGAATCTTAAAACTGTAAGATATTAAGAGGAAGTAGGTAGATATAATTGCCTGCTTTCTTTTATTTTTATTTGCAATATATAATGGACATGTTAGAATTATAATAAATTTGTGTAGGGGTGAAAAAATGGTCGAAGAAAAAATGGATGATAGCAATCTAGAACAGGCGCCGTTGGAGGAACATCCTTTTTATAGAAATAAACCTTTAAAGATATTCATTTTATTGCTTACGATAATAGTCTTTATTCTTCCCATTTTTATAATAGCCAATATTATTATGGGTAAACCAGCGTTTTTCTTTTTTTAAGAGGGGTGCGGACATGGCCAAATTATGGGGCGGTCGTTTTCAAAAAGAAACTGACCGTTTAGTGGAAGACTTTCATTCTTCCATTTCTTTTGATCAAAGATTGTATAAATACGATATAAAAGGCAGCATAGCTCACGCCTTAATGCTTGGTAGCGCCGGTATAATTCAGCCTGATGAGGCAGACGCCATTATTCGCGGGCTGGAAGAGGTCCTCGCTGACATTGAAGCAGGCCGGGTGGAGCTTTCAGTTGAAGCCGAAGATATCCATATGAATGTGGAGCAGCTATTGACTGCAAGGGTCGGCAAACTGGGCAAAAAGCTGCATACGGCGCGCAGCAGGAACGACCAGGTGGCGCTGGATATCCGTATGTACCTGAAAGATGAGATCGGCAATATTACCACCCTATTGCGCGGGCTCCAGGTATCCTTGATGGATCTCGCGGAAAAACACCTGAAAACGGTAATGCCCGGCTACACTCACCTGCAGCGGGCCCAGCCCGTTACTTACGCCCACCACCTGATGGCATATTGCGAGATGTTCCGCCGTGATGAGGAACGGCTGGCTGACTGCCGCAGGCGTACCGACGTCATGCCGCTGGGGGCCGGCGCCCTGGCTGGGACCACCTTTCCCCTGGACCGGGACCATGTAGCCCTTCAGCTTGGCTTTGCCGCAATAACAGAAAACAGCCTTGATGCGGTGAGCGATCGCGATTTTGCGGTGGAGTTCGCGGCGTCCGCCTCTTTGATCATGGTCCATATGAGCCGTCTGTGTGAGGAGATTATCCTCTGGTCTTCGGCGGAATTTTCCTTTATCGAGCTGGATGACGCTTACAGTACCGGCAGCAGTATGATGCCCCAGAAAAAGAACCCGGATGTGGCGGAACTGATCAGGGGCAAGTCAGGCCGGGTTTTCGGCCACCTGCAAGCGTTGCTGACCATGCTTAAAGGCCTTCCCCTGGCCTACAACAAGGATATGCAGGAAGATAAAGAAGCGCTTTTTGATGCGGTTGACACCGTGAAAAAGTGCCTGATAATTTTTCGGCCCATGCTGGAAACTATCCGAGTTAAAGAAGATATAATGGCGGAGGCGGCGCGGGGAGGCTTTACCAATGCCACTGATCTGGCTGACTATTTAGTTCGCAGGGGGATGCCTTTTCGTGAAGCTCATGAAGCGGCAGGGAAGGCAGTGCTGTACTGCCTGAAAAAGGGATTGACGCTGGACCGGATGAGTTTGGAGGAATACAAGGAATTCAGTTCCCTGGTGGAAGAGGATGTGTATCAGGCCATCGACATCAAAAACTGTGTGGGGTCAAGGAAATTACCGGGAGGTCCGGCGCCTGAAGCAGTCGCTAAGGCCATAGCAAGGGCCAGGCGGCGCCTGAAGTGAGATCTTTACTAAGACTCCAAAAATAGGTGTATCTATCTGCCCATAGACTAGCAGGTGGGCACGCCTGGTTTTGCGACAGGAGAGAACCGTTCCCTGTCGCATTGTGATTATTAGCGGTAACTTAGAAAAAATGGTCGGGAGGTCAGCTTATTTGCTTCTCACGGTCTTTATGTATACAGCTATAACGGCCTTTGTATTTTTTTCACTGCGTAAGGCCTGGCAGTATGCCCACAACCCGTTAGCCAACCGCTGGGAATTGTACCCCGTTCCTGGAGAGCCCGGCGCAAGAAGGCGCCATGGCGGCTCCTACTATGAGGAAGCGGAGTGGTGGACCAGCCCCAGGCAGGTTTCACGTATCGGGCAATACAAAGAAATGTTGAAAGAAATGCTGTTCATGAAAAGCCTTTTTATTAACCGCAAGAGATTCTGGACTTTTAGCTATGCCATGCACTTGGGTATATATGTGCTGGGTTTGTTCACATTGTTTTTACTTGCCGGGGCGGCTACGGAAATGTTTGGGATGCGGGTGGCTTCCTTAGATGGTGTCAGCAGCCACCCGTGGGCGGCGTTTGTCTATTTTGCGACAGCGGTCGCGGGATTCTCCGGCGCTTTCCTAACCGCTTGCGGCAGCGCTTCTTTGTTGGTATACAGGGTGTCGGACAAAGCACTGAGAAAATACACAGCCGGCGATGAATATTTTAATTTATTTTTTATTCTGACGGCGGCTGTCTCCGGGCTGGTAGCCTGGAGCACGGACCCCGGTTTCAATTACAGCCGGGGGGTCGTGATAGCCATGCTATCTTTTACGCCTGTCAGGTCAGGGGTTGCTCTTATGGCCCATTTGTTAATTTTTGGGGCATTGTTGATTTACATTCCCCGGACTAAAATGAGCCATTACATAGGCAAGTATTTTGCCTATCACAAAGTGCTCTGGGATAATGAGCCTAACCTGAAGGGCTCAGCGCTGGAAAGGATAGTCGAAAAAAACCTGGCGAACAGGCCGCAGGACGGCTGGTCCTCTCCGCATACTAAATCGACCGGGGCCGAAGAATCATAAAAGTGTATATAAGTATAGCTAAAAACATCTCCGGCAGTCTTGTATAACCGCCGGCAAACCGCTTATTTCTATTTGCAATATAAAATGGACATGTTAGGATTATAATAAATTTGCGTAGGGGTGAAAAAATGGACGATAGCAATCTGGAGCAGGGGCCGATGGAGGAGCACCCTTTTTATAGAAATAAACCTTTGAAGGTATTTATTTTATTGCTTACGATAGCAGTCTTTATTCTTCCCATTTTTATAATTGCTAATATTATTATGGGTAAACCGGCGTTTTTCTTTTTTTAAGAGGGGTGCGACCGGAGTTGGGAAAGCAAAGTTTAGAAACAGCAGGGGATATACTTAATGGATAAATTAAGGCCGCGTGACATATCAAGACCGTCCTCTGAGCAGTTGGTCAGTCTTGATCAATTAATGCCGCTGCCGCCGCCTTACGACAGGCCGGGCATGGAACCCGGGCTGAAACCGGTTAAGGACGCCTGGCGGGAAACTTACTGCACCAGCCTGGACGGCATTGTCGGCAACGATAGATTAAAACGCCCGGGGAGCAAGGCAGAAGAGGAAGAATTTATTAAAAAATTTTTAAACGGGTTGGATAAACTTTTTTCCAAAGAAACAAACAGCGGATTTTTGACCCCCTTTCTTCTTGCTTTTGAGTATTGCGCCAGGTGCGGCGTCTGCTCGGAAGCATGCCATATTTTTCGAGCCAGTGGAGGGAAAGAGGTGTACAGGCCCCTTTTCCGCTCCGATACGCTGCGCAGGCTTTATAAAAGCTATAAAAAGAGGGGTAGCCTGGCGGCTCGCTTTGCTGGCGGGGATATAGACATTAATGTAGAAGCGCTCCTACGACTGGGTGAGATGGCCTATCGCTGTAATCTCTGCCGCCGCTGCGCCCAGACCTGCCCGCTGGGACTGGATAACAGCGTGATCACCAGGGAGATCCGGGCCCTGTTCAGCATGGAGATGGGCATGGCGCCGACCCTGTTGCATGAAAGGGGCACAGTGCTGCAGTTGAAAACAGGTTCAAGCACCGGCATGAATAAGGATGCTTTTTTAGATAACATAGAATTTATTGAAGAAGATATTTATGAGCGGTTCGGTAAAAAGTACAAATTTCCCATTGATAAAAAAGGCGCGGATATCCTCTTGATCCATAATGCCGGCGAGATTTTGTCCTGGCCGGACAATCCGGCAGCCTTTGCTATCCTTTTCGAAGAGGCCGGACTGGACTGGACCATGAGCAGTGAGCTGGCCGGCTACGACGGGGTGAACTACGGTGTCTGGTACGATGACGCCCAGATGGGGAAAATAGCACTGGCCCAGCGGCGGGCGGCCCGTGAGCTGGGAGTGAGGAGAATAGCGATCGGAGAGTGCGGTCATGCCCACCGGGCTGCGGCCGTTTCGTCCGATCGGCTGGCGGTTGGTGAAGACAATATCCCCCGCGAAAGCAGCTTTCCCATCCTGCAGGATATTGTCAGAAGCGGCGCGATCAAATTCGACCCGCTGCGCAACAATTTCCCCGTCACCCTGCATGACCCCTGTAATATTGTCCGCTCCATGGGCGTGGTAATGCCTCAGCGCCGGATCCTCAGGGCTCTCTGTCCCCAGTTCAGGGAAATGGCGCCGCACGGGGTAAAAAACTACTGTTGCGGCGGTGGCGGGGGCTTTGCCGTGATGAGGAGTATGAATTTTTCAGAGTGGGAAATGAAGGTTGCCGCCCGGATGAAGTTCAAGCAAATCCTGGAGGCTTTCCAGGATAAGATAGAGGATCCCGCCGTCCCAAAATATATCTGCGCCCCGTGTTCCAACTGCAAGAGCGCTTTTCGGGATATGCTGGATTATTATCAGGCTACGGCCAGGTTTAATGTGCGGTACGGCGGTATCGCGGAACTTATGGTTAATTCCATGGCTATGTTTGAGCGGCCGTATTTTGGGTGGCTGGAAACAGGAAATTAGACGTCACTGAAATACCTGGAGTAAGTATCGCCGGCAGGTTGGTCAACAGGTTTGTAGAAAAAAACCGTAATAAGCTGTAGTGCGGGTATATTTGTGTTTAACTTGCTGAAAAATCCACGTAAAAAGTTGTGCCGGTGGGGCCGGTTTCCACCCGAATAGAGGCGTTTTGCCTGGCGGCAATGCTGTAACAGACGGCCAGGCCCAGGCCGGTTCCGGAATCTTTGGTGGTAAAAAACGGTGTGCCCATTTTTCCCAGCACATCCGGCTCGATCCCTGTGCCCTGATCCTGTACAGCTAAAACCACCTTATCTCCTTCCGTAAACGTTTTGAGAGTAATTTTCTCCCCCAGGGTCATCGCTTCCAGTCCGTTGCGGACCATGTTGAGGATCAGCTGGCGGATCTCTTTTTCGTCTAGCAGCAGGTCCGGAATATCTTCCAGCACCATGTGCACATACATGTCTGTGCGCATGGCATCGGCCTGAATTAAGGGGTGCAGAGCTTTCAATATGTGATTGAGGTTGTGATATTTCTTACTTACAGCCTTATTCTTGGCAAGCGAAAGGTATTCTGAAATAATTGAGTTGGCCCGGTCCAGCTCTTCAATCATGAGGTTGTAGTATTCCCTGAAATTGATGCATTCCTTTTTTTCCCCGAGCATCTGCAAAAACCCACGAATAGTGGTCATGGGGTTCCTGATCTCGTGGCCATTGCCGGCAGCCATCTCTCCGATCAGGTTCAGCCTTTCCAGTCGGGACATTTCCTCTTCCAACCGCTTGCGCTCAGAGATGTCACTTACCACGCT
>JAQVLS010000246.1 GCA_028704035.1 Desulfotomaculaceae bacterium
TACACCTTAATTATGCGGTTGTAAGTGATGCGGTGTGCTGTTTCCGCGCCAATACGGCGCCCATCAGCGCCGACTGGAAAAAGGGTATCGACGAGGACTATGAAAAACGCAGAGGGAATAAAAAGAAAGATTCAAAATGGTGAGAAAATCTGAGAGGCGCTATCGTTGAGTTAGCACCTCTTTTTTATGCCCGTAAGGGAGTTGATTCTGCTATTTGATCAGCATTTTTTTGATAGCTTCCACGATCTGCTCTTTTTTAAAGGCAAACACGAGTAGGATCAGTATGAGAAATAATACGAACGGGTTAACGCCCGGCCGGGCGTTAAATCCGCTGCCGCAGTTTGAGTTGGCAGGGTAGGGCATCATCCCCGGGAAGGCAGGGTAAACCGGAATTAAAATGGGACCGTCGCTGGATTCATGTTTCCCCCCTGTTAAATTATGAGGATATTTTTTGGACCAGTTAATGTATTGTTCCCTGAGCTCAGGAGGCAGGGGAAAAATAAAAGCTGCCGGCTCTAGATTATTGTTTGTCATGGGCTTAATCACATCCCGTTTTTGAATAGATTTTCTACCTACAACATATACCTGACCGGGTACTTTGGTTACTAGAACCGGAATGTTCCCCAGTATTTCCAATCAATGGCATTCCTCCGGCCACAAAGGAATACCCATAAGGAGAGGTGTGTCCCCCGTTCCGCTTTGTTTTCAACACAATAGCTTTTGCTAGATAAATTTGTCGATAATCCCCGCTGCCGCATGGCGGCTTTACTTTTTGCCGGCCATTTATTTTTTGGCATAACTTTCCGCTAGAGGCAATATTTATTAACAGGAGGGCTGTCCATGAACGGTGCAGATTTTATTAACTGTAGAGCTAATCGTAACAGCGTCTGGGTGGGCAATGAAATTCTGCCGGTACTTCCTGTAAACATCCGGTATATGATATCGGCTCTGCCCGGTCCGATTCTTGACAGTGTTGAAGAGATAAGGATCAGGCAGGGAAAACCGCTGGTGCTCGGGCTTTCATTAGGAGATATATTTGTAAGTCAGGAAGGGAAGCCGACGCGACAGGCGGTCGAAGCTTACCACGTTACAGCGGTGGATATGGAAAATTTAATTGACCTGATCAGCGGTTCTTCACTCTATGCCCTGGAGGAGGAACTGCGGACCGGTTTTATAACCCTGCCGGGCGGTCATAGGGCGGGCATTACAGGCAGGGCGGTATTGGACGGGGGAAAGGTCAGGACGCTGAAAAATCTGTCCTGCTGCAACCTGCGTGTCTCCCGTGAGGTGGCGGGGGCGGCGTCCGGACTCCTGCCTCATATCGTTAATAAAAGAAACGGCGGAATTTATCACACTATCCTGGTGTCGCCGCCCAGGTGCGGCAAAACGACCATACTTAGAGATATAATCAGGCAGATCAGCAGCGGTGTTCCGGATCTCCTTTACCCGGGGCTTACTGTCGGGCTGGTTGACGAACGTTCTGAAATAGCGGGTTGTTACAAGGGAGTGCCCCAGCGTGATGTGGGAATAAGGACCGATGTTTTAGACGGCTGTCCTAAGGCGGAAGGGATGATGATGCTTTTGCGTTCGATGGGGCCCCAGGTGATTGCGGCTGATGAAATCGGCCGCCGGGAGGATGTTGACGCTATGGAGGAGGTTTTAAACGCCGGGGTCAAGATCCTTCTTACAGCCCACGGCTCATCGCTGGCTGAGCTGGCTGAAAGGCCTGTGCTGAGCAGGTTGATCCGTTCCAAAATGATCGAGCGGTATGTAATTTTAGGCCGCTCCCGCGGCGCCGGAACGGTTGAAAATATTGTTGACGGCAAGACTTTCCGGGCTGTGGGGGTGAGAAAATGATTAAACTGCTTGGGGCCGCTATGGTAGTAGCTTCCAGCGGTATCGGCGGTATGACTATGGCCGGCAGATACAGCCGCAGGCCCAGAGAGCTGAAATCTCTGGGTTATGCGCTGCAAATGCTGGAAACGGAAATTTCTTACGGGGCGAACCACATGAAGGTAGCCCTGGAACAGGTGGCCGACCGCTGCGATCAGGCGGTAGCGCCTTTGTTCGGCCGGGCCGCAGCAGAGCTTTCGTCTGCTGCCGGCATCACCGCCGCGGCTGCCTGGGAAAATTCTCTGTGCGCCTATTACCGTGAAAGTGCTTTGAATTCGCAGGACCTGATCATTCTGCGCAGCCTGGGTTCCTCTCTGGGAATTTCAGACCGTGCCGATCAAATCAAACACTTGAACCTGGCTATGGAACAGATTAAATCGGAAAACGCCAAAGCGGAAGACGAAGCCGCCCGCAATGTAAAGCTGTGGAACCACCTTGGTTTTCTGGGCGGGTTGCTTATTGTTCTTATTCTTTATTAAGAGAAAGAGGTGCAGCAATGGTTAACAGTATTGACTTAATTTTTAAAATAGCCGGTGTCGGGATCCTGGTGGCAGTCCTAAATTCGATATTAAAGCAAGCCGGCAAAGAAGAGCAGGGGCATATTGTTACCCTGGCCGGCCTGGCTATTGTTTTCATATGGGTAATCCAGCTACTGGCGATTCTGTTTGA
>JAQVLS010000046.1 GCA_028704035.1 Desulfotomaculaceae bacterium
TGAAACACTGCTCGCCGCACGGGTAATCAAGAAAACAGCCGATGGTGTTAAAATATTGGGTGAAGGCAACTTGGAAAAATCCCTAACAGTTAAAGCCCAGGCGTTCAGTAAGTCGGCTGAAGAAAAGATTGCAGCAGCCGGTGGTAAAACTGAGGTGATTTAATTGTTGCAAAGTTTCAAGACGGCGTTTAAGGTCTCTGAATTAAGGACAAAGCTTCTTTATACCCTGGGGATGCTCTTTATTTTCAGGCTGGGCGTGCATATACCGGTGCCGGGGGTTAATCCGGAACGGTTTGCCGATCTGGTGAACAGCGGGGCTATTTTTGGATTTTTCGATATCATATCCGGGGGTGCATTAAAAAACTTCTCAGTTTTTGCCATGGGGATCATGCCCTACATCAATGCGTCCATTATCCTGAGTCTTCTTACAGTAGTAATACCGCACCTGGAGAAGCTCAAAAAAGAAGGTGAAGAAGGACGCAAAAAAATTAGCCAGTATACCCGTTACCTGACCGTTGTCCTTGCCTTCATCCAGGGTCTCGGTATGGTGGTGGGAGTCGGCGGGGCACTGCAGAATCCCAGTCCGCTTACTTACGCCATAACCGCCCTTACTATTACGGCCGGGACTACTTTCTTGATGTGGATGGGCGAGCAGATTACTGAAAGAGGTATCGGCAACGGCATTTCACTTTTGATCTTCGCCGGTATCGTTTCCAGAGTGCCCCAAGGCGCGGCGAGACTTGGTGAGTATCTGAATGCCGGAACTATTACTATTTTCAACCTAATACTCCTTACCGTTATCGCAGCGCTGGTAATTGCTGCAGTAGTCGCGGTACAGGAAGGACAGCGCCGTATTCCCGTGCGTTATGCCAAAAGAGTGGTAGGCCGCCGTGTATACGGGGGGCAGACAACACACCTGCCGCTCAAAGTTAACCAGGCCGGTGTTATGCCTATAATTTTTGCCTCATCTTTGCTAATGTTTCCGGAGACGATCATTAAAATGTTTCAGGGCAGCGCAGTGGCAAATTTTTACGGTACATACATGGGTTGGGGAACAGCAGCACACACGGTTATGTTTGCACTGCTGATTATCGGCTTTACTTATTTTTATACCGCGGTAGTGATGAACCCCAATGATGTGGCAGACAACATTAAAAAGTATGGTGGATTTATCCCGGGCCTGCGTCCCGGTCGGCCCACTGCCGAATATATCAGCAGGATAATGAGCAGGGTTACCCTGTCCGGAGCGATATTCCTGGCGCTAATCGCGGTCCTGCCGAACTTCGTGTTGCTGGCCACCGATATACCCAACATTTACTTTGGCGGCACGTCGCTGCTTATCGTTGTGGGTGTTGCGCTAGACACCATGAAACAAGTAGAATCACACCTTTTGATGCGTAGTTACCAGGGTTTTATTAAGTAGGTGAAAACATGATTACCTGTAAATCTGAGAGAGAACTTGTCTATATGCGTGAAGCCGGGCGGATAGTGGCCAAAGCACACGCCGAAATAGCCCAGGCTATCAAGGTGGGAATAACATCTTTAGAGCTGAACAGGCTGGCAGAAGCGATCATTGTCAAAGAGGGCGCCAAACCAGCTTTTAAAGGGCTTTATGGGTTTCCGTATACCATCTGCGCTTCTGTAAATGAGGAGGTTGTGCACGGGTTCCCCAGTTTAAGAAAATTGGAAAACGGTGATATTATCAGTATTGACATCGGGGCGGAAATAAATGGATATTTCGGCGACGGCGCCGCCACCTACCCGGTGGGAGATGTAAGTCCGGAAATTTTACAATTGTTGAAGGCCACGGTAGAATCACTGCACAAAGGGATTGGCATGGCTAAGGCGGGAAACAGGTTGTCAGATATTTCTCATGCCGTTCAGACCTGTGCGGAGGGTTATGGTTATTCCGTAGTGCGTGACTATGTAGGTCACGGCATCGGCAGAAAACCGCACGAGGAGCCGCAGGTGCCGAACTTTGGGAAGCCAGGCAGGGGACCCAGGTTGAGAGCAGGTATGACATTAGCGATAGAACCGATGATCAATATGGGCACTTATGAAGTGCGAACTCTTCCTAACAACTGGACTGTAGTAACTTTAGACGCAAAACTCTCTGCCCATTTCGAACATACAATTGCAATCACCGACGACCAACCGGAGATACTTACCAAGATGTGAGACCGTCTCAGGAGGGTAGGCCATGTTAGAAAATGAGGTATGGATCGGACAACTGGTTTCTTCATTGCAAGGCAGGGACAGCGGCATGTTCTACCTGGTGATGCAGATTGACAGTGAATCCAGGGTTCTGGTTGCAGATGGCGAAGGGCGAAAAGTAGAAAAGCCTAAACGTAAAAATATTAAACACTTGAAATTTTATGATACAGTTGCAAAAAATATTTTTGCAAAGGCGCAAATTGGGAAAAGGGTTACTAACGAGGATGTCCGGAAGGAACTGAAGAGTCTTGTCAGCCAACTGCCGCTGTAAAATTGTTGCTGACGCGGCACTTGAAACATTAGCCAATCTTATGTGCCGGTCTGGAGACCAGAACCTTTTTCAGCGGCGGTAAAAATAGTGTCTATTTTAAGTATAAGGAGGTTTAATATATCTCTGATGTCAAAGCAAGATATGATTGAAGTTGAAGGAACCGTGATCGAGCCGTTGCCAAACGCGATGTTCCGCGTGCAGCTACAAAACGGTCATAAGGTTTTGGCGCACGTTTCGGGGAAAATCAGGATGCACTTTATCCGCATCCTTTCAGGAGACCGGGTGATGGTGGAACTATCCCCTTATGATTTAACCCGCGGCAGAATTGTATACCGCTACAAGTGAGAAATGAGAAGTGAGATGTGTAGGCGCGGCTTCAGCCGCACATCAAATTTCGCGGGTTGAAACCACTCTACAGAGGGCTGAGGAATGTCCCGGTTGGAGGAACACCCTGATACTTACTATAAGTGAAATCAGTAGTCAGCAGAGGGCAGTCAGATCAAAGAAGGAATTCGCTTTGGCGAATTTCGACAAACAATCCGCCGTCCGCCGTCCGGCGACTGACAACTGAATTAAGGAGGGTTGATGGTGAAAGTCAGGCCATCGGTTAAACCTATGTGCGAAAAATGTAAAATAATTCGCAGAAATGGTAAAGTTATGGTTATCTGTGAAAACCCAAAACACAAACAGGTCCAGGGATAAAACGGGAGGTGTTGAATAGAATATGGCACGTATTGCTGGCGTCGACTTGCCAAGAGATAAAAGAGTGGAGATAGCCCTGACTTATATATTTGGCATTGGCAAGCCCACGTCCCAAAAGATCTTGAATCAGATCGGCGTTAATCCGGATACCAGGGTAAAGAACCTTGCAGAAGAAGAAATAAACAGGTTGCGGGATATTATTGAGAAAAACCTTAAGGTAGAGGGAGATCTGCGCAGGGAAATTGCCCTAAACATTAAGCGTTTAATTGAAATTGGTTCCTACCGGGGCCTGCGGCACCGCCGCGGCGTGCCCGTGCGCGGTCAGCGGACAAAAACTAATGCCAGGACCCGCAAGGGTCCGAAAAGGACAGTCGGCGTCCGCAGAAAAAAATAATATAGAAAATAATAATATAAAGGAGGTTGTGCAATGGCGCGTCGCGTAGCCAGATCAAAAAAACGTGAACGCAAAAACATAGAGAATGGAGTTGCGCACATTAAGTCCACTTTTAATAATACCGTCGTTACCATTACCGATACTAAAGGTAATACCCTTTCCTGGGCTAGCGCCGGTGGAGTAGGATTTAAAGGTTCCAGAAAAAGCACTCCCTACGCTGCTCAGCAGGCAGCCGAAAACGCTGCCAAAGAGGCCATGGAACACGGCCTGAAAGAAGTAGAAGTAATGGTCAAAGGGCCGGGTGCAGGCCGGGAAGCAGCTATACGCTCCCTACAGGCCGCCGGTCTGGAGGTAAACATAATTAAAGATGTCACACCTATCCCTCATAACGGATGCCGGCCGCCCAAGCGCCGGAGAGTTTAAGGAGGTACATTATTTTTGGCAAAATACACTGAATCGGTCTGCCGTCTATGCCGCCGAGAAGGCCTGAAGCTTTATCTGAAAGGAGATCGATGCTTCACTCCGAAATGCGGAGTTGAGCGCCGGGCATATGCTCCTGGACAGCATGGACAGAGGCGCAAAAAATTCTCAGAGTATGGACTGCAGCTGAGGGAAAAGCAAAAAGCCCGCAGAATTTATGGCATTCTAGAAAAACAGTTTAGAAGGTACTTTGTAAAAGCTGAAAGACAACCCGGTGTCACCGGTGAAAACCTGCTTTGCCTTTTAGAAAGACGTCTTGACAATGTTGTCTACCGCATCGGCCTGGGTTCATCGCGCAGCGAAGCCAGACAGTTGGTTCTGCACGGCCATTTCCTAGTGAACGGCCGCAAGGTGAATATTCCTTCTTATTTAATCAAGGTTGACGATGTGATCACGGTCCGGGATAAAAGCAAGGAATCACCTAAATTCAAAGAGTTGTTGGAGAGGGCAGGCGACCGCACACCACCTGCATGGCTGGAATTCGAGGCTGAACAGGCCCGGGCCAGGGTAGTGGGTTTACCAACGCGGGATCAAATTGATGCTACGGTGCAGGAGCACCTGATCGTAGAGCTGTACTCCAGATAGGATTGTGGTTGTTGGTTGTTGGCTGTTGGTTTTAAGTTGAATTCCGCTCCGGTGATATCTATTCACGCCAGCGCGGCTGACCACCAGTTGCCGGACACCATCTTAGGAGGGAACCTTTATGCTCGAAATCGAGAAACCAAGAATTGAACTCGTCGAAATGAACGACGATAATACCTATGGGAAATTTGTGGTAGAACCTCTGGAAAGGGGTTACGGAATAACTCTAGGTAATTCTCTGCGCCGTATCCTGCTTTCATCTCTGCCTGGCGCTGCGGTAATATCCGTTAAAGTAGACGGTGTGCTGCACGAATTTTCAACAATACCTGGTGTTGTCGAGGACGTCACAGATATTATCCTAAATCTAAAGAGCCTTCATTTAAAGATTCATGGCGAAGATGAGAAGACGATGAGGATTGAAGCGACAACAGAAGGTATAGTAAAGGCACGTGACATCATCCACGACGCGGATGTCGAGATCCTTAACCCGGAACTTGAAATAGCTACCCTGTCTAGTAATGCCAGGCTGGTTATGGAGATAATAGCATCCAAAGGCCGGGGATACGTCACCGCTGAGCGCAACAAAAAAGGTGAACATGTCATCGGGGTTATTCCGATGGATTCGGCCTTCACGCCGGTAAAAAAAGTGAATTACAGCGTGGAAAATACCAGGGTCGGCCAGATTACTGACTTTGACAAGCTTTCTCTGGAAGTATGGACCAACGGCAGCATCAGACCCGACGAGGCTACCAGCCTCTCAGCTAAAATACTGAACGATCACCTGCGTCTTTTCATAGGGCTTACTGAAAGTGTAAGCGAGGTTGAGATCATGGTGGAAAAAGAAGAGGAGCAAAAAGACAAGCTCCTGGAAATGACCATTGAGGAACTGGACCTTTCTGTGCGTTCATATAACTGCCTGAAACGGGCCGGAATAAACACTGTAGAGGAACTAATCCAGCGGAATGAAGAAGATATGATGAAAGTAAGGAACCTGGGGAAAAAGTCCCTGGAAGAAGTCGTTAACAAGCTGGGTGAACTAGGCCTCTCGCTAAGGAAGGAAGAAGAGTAAGGGAGGGCTTTTTGAAAGTGGGATACCAGAAATTAAGTCTTAAAACAGACCACCGCAAAGCTATGCTCCGTAATCTGGTCACATCCCTCTTCCGGGATGAACGGATTAAAACAACCGAAGCAAGAGCCAAGGAAGTAAAAAGCATTGCTGAAAAACTGGTGACAACTGCCAAGCAGGGGGATCTTGCAGCCCGCCGCCAGGCGTTGGCCTATATGTACGAAGAAGAAGTGGTCAAAAAACTATTTGACGTAATTGCGCCGAAGTATGCCGACCGCTCCGGCGGTTATACCCGGTTGATCAAAGTAGGACACCGTCGCGGCGACGCTGCGGAAATGGTTATTCTAGAATTGGTATAGTAAAATTGTAGTAGTGAGATCGTATTTGGGGCGTGGGATGTGAGATAAGATGACGATGACGGAGTCTAATGGCACAGGATACTTAAGGGGCTGCCCGGAATCACAGGACTCGCAGCTCACGGCCCATGACAGGGATGAAATATTCATTGCAGTCGAGGATCTTACCTATATTTACAACCACGATAAAGCCGGCGGTCACAGGGCTTTGTCCGGCATAGACCTTGCTGTCAAAGCAGGCGAGTTCCTAGTGGTTGCCGGTCCCAACGGGTCGGGCAAGTCTACCCTGGCGAGGCATTTTAATGCTATGTTAAAGCCGTCTGGCGGCCGTGTCATTGTCGCCGGGATGGACACGATGATTCCGGAAAATGCTTGGGAGATACGTCGCCGGGTCGGCATGGTTTTTCAAAATCCGGACAACCAGATCGTGAGTTCACTCGTTGAGGAAGACGCGGCATTCGGCGCTGAAAATCTGGGACTCCCCTCAGAAGAGGTAAAGAAAAGAGTGGAAGAAACCCTGCGTTTGATTGGCCTGTCTCAATACGCAAAGCATGCCCCCCACCTGCTCTCAGGCGGGCAGAAGCAAAAACTGGCTATTGCCGGGGTGCTGGTTATGCGTCCCTCGTGCCTGGTTCTGGACGAACCTACTTCCATGCTCGATCCGGCAGGGCGCGTTGAGCTGATGGAAACGCTTATCCGCCTGAACCGGACCATGCAAGTAACTGTGGTGCTTGTAACCCATTTCATGGAGGAGGCTGTTTTGGCAGATAGAGTCGTTGTTTTGTCGGACGGCAGAATTGCAGTATCCGGTTCGCCCGCCAGGGTGTTTGCAGAGGTTGAACTTTTGGCGGAACTGGGCTTGAAATTGCCTGCAGCGCTTGAGATTGCGCACGGTTTGAGAAAACGAGGTTTTTCGCTGCCGCAAGAAATTCTTACAATGGACGATATATTAGCTTATTTAAAGAATAATTAAGGCGCTTCTTTATGTCTTCTATTATCGAAATTGACAAGCTATCACATATATACTCGCCGGGTACGCCGTTCCAGGTTACTTCCTTAGACAGTATTTCTCTGGATATAAAAAAGGGCGTTTTTTTGGCGATTATCGGCTCTACCGGCTCCGGCAAATCAACCCTGGTCCGGCATTTTAACGGTCTCCTGACGCCTGCCGCCGGAAATGTGCGGGTATGTGGGATCGATACCGCAGACAAAAAGCAGAGGCGTAATCTTTGGCGCAGCGTGGGCCTGGTTTTTCAGCAGCCTGAACATCAGCTCTTTGAAGAGACGGTTTTTACCGACGTGGCCTTTGGCCCCAGAAATATGGGTCTCACTGAGGCTGAGATAACAGAGCGTGTGCATGAGGCGCTGCGCCTGGTTGGACTTGACCCGCTTGAGGCAGCCCGGATGTCTCCGTTTTGCCTGAGTGGGGGCATGCGCAGAAGAGCTGCCATCGCCGGGGTGCTGGCGCTGAAGCCACAGGTGTTGATCCTGGATGAGCCAACTGCGGGGCTCGACCCGCAAGGAAAGCGGCAGTTGATGAAACATATCGAGGAGTTTCGGCGCAGAGAAGGCGCTACCATTATCCTGGTTACACATGACATGGAAGAAGTAGCACTTATGGCAGAACGTGTGGCGGTGCTTAATAGAGGCCGGCTTGTTATGGAAGGCAAACCCCGGGAAATATTCAGCCGTGCAGCGGAGTTGACGGCGATTGGACTGGATCTGCCGGCTCCGGCCCGCTTGATACGCCAGCTCCGGTTGTTAGGTAAACCGGTCCGGACCGATGTGCTGACTACGGCTGAAGCTGAGGAAGAAATCGCCCGTCTGCTGGGAGAAACACAATGTTAAGCGGCATTTCCTTAGGGCAGTATATACCCGGTGATTCATTGCTACACCGCTTGGATCCCAGAACAAAGGTAATCGGTGTCCTGGCTGCCGCTGCGTCGATTTTGGCATTCGCCAATTGGCAGGGCCTCGTCCTGACTGCACTGCTGACTTTAATAGCTTTATTAGTATCGAAGCTGCCTCTAGGTATAATATTAGGCAGCCTCAAATCACTTTGGCTGCTGCTTGTCATTACCTTTCTGCTTCAGGCCTTTTTAACGCCCGGGACGTTACTGGCCGTACTGGGGCCGCTGAAGATTTCACGGGAGGGAGTATTCGCGGCCGGTGAAATAGTCTTGCGCCTGGCGCTGCTGATTTTGATTGCCTTTCTGCCAACGCTGACGACCCCCCCGATCAAACTTACAGCAGGCCTGGAGAGCATAATATCTCCTTTGCAGCGGCTGGGGGTGCCGGCGCATGAACTGGCTCTAATGATGACCCTGGCCCTTCGTTTTGTTCCTACTCTGCTGCAGGAGGCAGAGGTAGTTATTAGCGCCCAGCGGTCCAGGGGGGCAGGTTTTACCACCGGCAGCCCGGCCAAATGGGCCAGGAGTCTGCTCCCATTATTCGTGCCTCTTTTTGCAGGAGCGCTGCGGCGGGCGGATGACCTGGCTGTAGCCATGGAGTCCCGCTGTTACAGGGGCGGCGCCAACAGGACCAGGATGAACGCTCTTAAATTCAGCGCACCGGATTATGTAGTAATCGGGGTGACACTGGCTGTACTGGCAGGGGTTGTTGCCCTGCGGTTTATATAAAATAAATATCACAGGATTAACAGGATTATAAAAGGACTACTTTTAGGTTTTAATATATTAATAGTTTTTATTTTTAAATATGTTAATCTTGTAAATCAAATACTTTAGAGGGTTTCATGGCTAATATTAAGGTGACTATAGCTTATGACGGCACAAATTATCACGGTTTCCAGGAGCAGCGCGGTACAAAGTTTATGACTGTCCAGGGGGTTTTTGAAGAAAAACTGTCCAGGCTGGCTAAAAAGGAAATCAGGGTTATTGGCGCCAGCAGGACTGACGCCGGTGTGCATGCCCGCGGCCAGGTGGTTAATTTCGAATCAGGCGGTTTGCGTATCCCCCCTGAGCGTCTCACATACGCCCTCAACAGTGTTCTGCCGGCGGATATTGTCGCCCTGGAATCAGTGGTGGCGCCAGCGTCCTTTCATTCGCGCTTTTCGGCGGAGGCCAAGACCTACCAGTATGTGATCTATAACGGTAAAATGCCTTCCCCTTTTTTGCGGCTGTATAGCTATCATATGCCCCGTGCCATGGATATAGAGGCCATGCGGGACGCCGCCCGGAGCCTGGAGGGGAAGCAGGATTTCAGCGCCTTCCGGGCGCTGGGAACGCCGGTCAAGACTACTGTGCGCAGCCTCTTTGGGATAGAGGTGAATAGGGCAGGCGAACTGATTTATATAGAAATGCGAGCGGATGGATTTTTATATCATATGGCCCGGATGATTAGCGGGACGCTGATCCGGGTTGGCCTGGGCAAGCTCAAACCCCTGGAAATAGCGAACATCCTAGCCAGTCGCGACAGTATGAAAGGGGGGCCGGCAGCGCCGGCGCGGGGTTTGTTTTTGGATAGAATAGAATACCCGGATCAGACTCTGGTTTGTTAGTTCTTTCACGTTATGGTATAATAATTTTTGGTATTTTTCTTTTTTGATATTTTCCATTGTAAGGAGGAGATTAAGTGGACGTACTAAAAATTGTTTTGACTGTTGTTCAAGTGCTTCTTTCTATAGCCCTTATTGTTGCGGTTGTTCTGCAGTCAGGTAGAAGTGCCGGCCTCTCCGGGGCAATTTCCGGGGGAGCGGAAACATTGTTCGGCAAGAAAAAAGGTTTGGACGAGCTCCTGGGCAAGGTTACTGTCGTGGTAGCCGTTTTATACGGGGCGCTATGTTTAACATTAGTTATATTGAAATAGTAGCATTTTAGTAAGGAGGGAATTAACTAGTGCAGGAATCATTGACACTAGCTGCAATCGGTGCAATTGTTGGGGCCATAGCCCTTGCTTTTGCTCTTGTGACTTTTGCCAGCATACTTAAAGAGTCTATGGGCACATCTAAGATGAAAGAGATTTCGGAGGCGATTCAGGAAGGCGCCATGGCTTTTCTGAACCGCCAGTATAAAACATTAATACCTTTTACCATTATAATCGCCATTTTACTGGCCCTGGTACTGCCGCTGCTGGACCCGCGCGTACAGGGAGGCGCTCTCGCCGTGTCATTCCTGGTAGGCGCCATTAGCTCGGCTATTGCCGGATACATAGGCATGAACAGCACCACCAAGTCCAACGCCCGCACGGCGGAAGCTGCCCGGAGCGTCGGTCTGGG
>JAQVLS010000247.1 GCA_028704035.1 Desulfotomaculaceae bacterium
AAGAAGGACAAGGGGACAGGGCACTTGTTCCAACCATGAATCGAGGGAGACCTCGGTGGTCAGGTCGCCAGCCACGTCGCAGGCAAGGCACGCTCGCTTACCTCGCCTAGGAGAGTGTTGTTGCAAAAACCCTGTTTTTTTTGATCCCACAGCCACCTGTTAATTTTTCAAATCCCTTATAAGCATATATTGTAAGAATACTGGCCAGAACTCATAAAACAGGCCCCAATCCTATTGGGTTTACCCCTTTATTCCCCTCTGTTGCCTCTTTTTGAGCAGACTAACCCTATGTGGCCAGAGGGAGGGGGACTTGGTAATATTTGTTGCCGTAGCGCATGTGTCAGGTTTAGGCTGATGATTTTGTTCCGTAACCAACTTCCAGTAGCGCTTGAAATGCTGACTTAGGAAAACTGCTGTTTCGTCCAAGGTCTGTGGGTACAGGACAAATTAGTTCAACCCGGCGCTTTTCCATCTCTTCTCTGTTTTGGCCTGTGCCATAGGCCATGTCACACAGGACTGTATCCGGCCATCGCTCTTCGGGCTGCTCGTCTACTAACGCAGCGGCTGCTTCGGAGTCATGAATATTGCCTGGTGTGACTTCGATTTCGGTAAGAAGTTATTATCTGTTTCTATGGCAGTATGGGTTTTGTGCCCATCAAATCTGCGTGCGCTGGATTTGCGGCCATGCCGCATCTCCGGGTCGTTGGCGGAAATGATCCGGTCTTTGGCTACTCCTTGTTTCATTTTGACTGTGCCATCTTTTTGTTGCTCTATATCCTGGATGGCTACCGTGGCTAAAATATCTCTTAATTCCTGCTCTTGTTTGGTAAGTTTCAGTTTGTCTACTATCTCAACTATCTGCAAGGCGTCCTGGCACAATTCATTCAGTAGTTTATTTCGCTCGGCGGGATCTTCCCAGTTAATCTTTGGTTTGGTTCTGCTCTGATAATCAAGATGTAAGGGTTTTGGCAGCAGCGCAGTCAGGTCGATTAAGTTCGTATAATGGTGTAAATTAGAAAAGCCACTTTCCACCACTTGGTATAATTAAGTTGACCAAAACAAAACAAACCAGGAGGTAGAAAAATGGCTCAACTTAATTTTACATTAGATACGGAAATTGTTAAAGGTTTATTCACACTGGATGGACGAGATCAAGCCATGGCCAAACTAATGGAAGCTATCCTTAATCAAATACTTTGCGCCCAGGCACGGTAGATGTCAAGTAAGTTGTCGCATTAAACATTTTTCTTAGGTATGTACTTCCTCCTCGATTTGCCATTTACACCGAGCCTCTGCCTGCATGGTAGCCTAGCTTTTTTGCTAGGCTACCATGCAGGCTTCTCAATGTAAATGGTACGCGAGCCAAATCTTTAGTTCTCTTACGCCCTCTATTTGGCTGGTTTTCTGAGGGTTAAATCAAGCTCCTTTTCTGTTAATGGATTTAGTGCTACACATTCAGGCAGAGACCAGTCTCTAATGTTTCTAGACCATCTTTCTGGATGTTTCGCCCTAGCTTTTTCATAAACCTTTTTACGGTTTTCTATGATGTCTTTATCAAGCCCATAATGTCTTTGATATGGGGTAAGGTAATTAATAAAGTATACCCTATAAAATGGACAGCAGGGGTTTAAAAACCCTTCATTCTGGACAGGTGAATTTTCAAAACCCTTAACCATAAAGTTTATCCAACTGATAAAAGACAGTGAACTGAGGCAGTCCATGTCCCGAAAGGCAAACTGTTGGGACAACGCTCCGCAAGGTCCTGCGTAACTATTATCTATCCCGGATGACAGTCCAGGCGCTTTGTGATAAATATACGATTGCTGTTTCTACTCTTTATGCCTGGAAGCGAATTTTCCAAATCCACAAAAAGCTTTGGCTGGGCATTTTAGAAAATGCTGCTACCAAGCCGCTGGCTTTTCTTTCTGCACTGCCTTCAACTTCCACTTCCGATGACCTAGCCCTTTTCTTCCAATGTCACGCCCACTGCCGATGCAATTTATCCGGTCTAAGGTGGAAATCCGTTATCTTCCTGATTGCATGCAAGATGCCTATATTTTTTTTGAAGGCCGGCATTTTCCAATCCGGCCCACCAACCGGGTAGAAAATGGACGCACTAAGCGTAATAATACCCATGCTATTGATTATTCCCGGCTGGAGGGTTTTACTGATGTTTAAATCTTTTTACGGACTTGCTTTTAGTCCTTTGATAAGTCTATTCTGGAGAACAATGCTTTTTTATCCAAAGATTTTAAGCAGATGCTATCTAGGCTGGATTATCTGAAAAATACCCGCGGCATCGGTTTTTTTACTGCGCCTCCCGGGATGGGCAAAACCTACGGCTTATACGGTGAAACGGCGGGCGGCTTACTACATTAAAAGTGTTAACAAAATTTTGGATGAGCGACCCCACGCTTGCATAAACGGGGCAACGCTGAGGTTCCATTTCTTTGTCCGTGAGTATGTTCTTCGGTTTTTTCATATGGTAACCTCCATCTGTTTCTATATGGAGATTATTACCGTTTACACGGATGCTTA
>JAQVLS010000248.1 GCA_028704035.1 Desulfotomaculaceae bacterium
TGGTTCAAGGAACAAAGATTTATCCCTTATCATAAAGTCCATAGTGTGGGTGATGACGCCATTACTATTGAAAAAACCAGCGGAGTGCAAAGGGCCGCCGGCCTTCCCGATATAGTCAGGCTGTTAAAAGACAAAGTAAAGATTATCGGTTGCAAAATAGTGACCGAGAACGGAAATCTGCTTGGCTTTATAGATGAATATTATGTGGAAGTAGAAACCGGCAATATTACCGGGCTGGAATTTTCGGGCAACCTCATTAATAATGTGATGAGGGGCTGCGCCTTTCTAGACATATCCTACGTAAGAACCATAGGCCGGGAAGTGGTTGTTGTTACCAACGAGGCCCTCGAAAATGTATTTAAACTTGACGGTGGGCTGCGGGATACTTTTAAAAATGTGCGGGAGACCACCGGCCATTTCTGGGAAAGCACCCGGCAAAAAACCAGAGATTTCAGCAGCAGCGTTAATAAATCCATAGAAAAAGTAAAAAAAGAAATTAGAAAAATAGAAGACGATGAAAAAGATCCTTTTGCAGAAAAGGATCAAGAAAACAGCAAAGACCTGGAGGACGGCAGGTCTATAGGGCCCATCTCCGGCGATCAGCTTAATGACCACGGAGAAACCTCAGAGGCGGTCCGGGAAAAACCACCCGTGCCACCGGGCATTTAGCGTAACGGATACCAGACATAGGTACAGGGACACACCTCCGTTTGGGGATTGGCTTTGGAGCTGAGGTATGTCCCCGATTACTACAGGAATTATTTTTGGAAAATCTGTCCATACTCTAGTTAGGGAATGTTGCAATGGTTGATATTGCACGACCAAAAGGAAGGAGCATCGGTTTAAATGTGCTAACAAAGTATTCACAATAATAGTTGCGGCAACCCTGGCGGTTGCCTGCGCAGCTGCGCCGGTGGCTGAATGTGCCCATCATGCCGACGTCCTGTCAAAAGATTCCGTTTTGACCTATACGGTGCATAAGGGCGATACCTTATATGATATAGCCATAGCGCACCAGGTGGAATTGTCTGCGCTGATGCGGGCTAACAACCTGACCAGCAGCCTGATTAGGCCGGGGGATGTGCTTACGCTGCCCCCCAAACAGGAGAGCAAATTATCAGGAGGCAGTGCAGTCGGCAGTTTATCGCCGGAGGAAGTAATACTCCTGGCCAGGCTGATTTACGCGGAAGCCCGTGGTGAAAGCTTCCTGGGGCAGGTCGCTGTAGGCGCCGTCACATTGAACAGGCTGGTCAGCCCGGAATTCCCCAATACTCTGACAAGGGTAATCTACCAGAAAACCAACAACGTATACCAGTTTTCACCGGTAGGCGACGGTTCGATCAATATGAAACCGGATGAACAAGCGGTGCTGGCCGCCCTACGGGCACTTGCCGGTTATGATCCCACCAGGGGGGCATTGTTTTTCTATAATCCTGACATCAGCGGGGACCGGTGGATCCGCACCCTCCCGGTTATAAACAGGATCGGCAACCACGTTTTCGCCACCAGCGCATGAGCGGAATGGGAACGCACCTCAGTTTGGGGATCGGCTTTGGAGCTGAGGTATGTCTCCCGATCTGTATTGGCGGGCTGAAGACCGCCCTACAGAGAAACGGGCACAAATTATGTGCCCGTAAGCTTTTATGCGGGGTCTTTCCTTGGTTTTAGGTATTAAATACTAGACATTAAATCCTGTCAATCCTATCAATTTGTTTTAATCTTGCGGTCAATCAAACAGTTTACTCACGGAAAGGTCCTCGTGGATGCGGATAATGGCCTCGCCCAGAAGGGGCGCCACGGTAAGGATCTTTATTTTATCAATCATCTTATCTTTTGGTACCGGAATAGTGTTGGTCATGATCACTTCTTTAATCTGTGCTTCCTCCAGCCGCTGGATGGCGGGACCGGACAGTACGGCATGGGTGCAGCAGACGTAAATCTCTTTGGCGCCCCAGTTCTTTAGCGCCGCCGCTCCCTTGGTGATCGTTCCCGCTGTGTCGATGATGTCATCGACAATCACGACGGTCTTGCCGTTTATGCCGCCGATCAGGCCGGCCACCTCAGCTACATTTGGCTCCGGTCGGCGCTTATCGATAATCGCTATGGTCGCCCCGATGCGCTCGGCCAGGTCCCGGGCCCTGGTAACTCCGCCCAAATCAGGAGATACAACAACGACGTCTTTAAGCTTGTGCTGCAGGATATACTCAGCAAGGATCGGGACGCCGGGCAGGTGGTCCACCGGTATATCAAAAAACCCCTGGATCTGTCCGGCATGGAGGTCCATGCAGAGGACTCTTCTGGCGCCGGCTGCTATAACCAGGTTGGCCACCAGCTTGGCAGTGATGGGATCCCTCGGCCTGGTTTTACGATCCTGGCGGGCATAACCGTAGTACGGCATGACCGCGGTAATACGCCTGGCAGAGGCGCGCCGCAAGGCGTCAATCAAGATTAGGAGCTCCATGATATGTTCATTTATCGGCGTGCAGGTAGGCTGTACGATAAAGACGTCCGCCCCTCTGACGCTTTCATTAATGGT
>JAQVLS010000249.1 GCA_028704035.1 Desulfotomaculaceae bacterium
TTTCCTCATTGTGGGAAGGATTCGGGCTGACAGCAATAGAGGCGATGGTCCTCGGGGTGCCGGTAGTGGCTACTGAGGTCGGTGGTTTGCCCGAGGTGGTCCGGCATGGTGAGACCGGACTGCTGGCGCCGCCCGCCGACGCTGCCGCCCTGGCCAAAAACATTGTTTGGATGTTGGATCACCCAAGAGACGCGAGGGAAATGGCCGCAAAAGGCGGGGATATAGTGCGAAGTAAGTTTACCGCCGGGGAAATGGCCCGCCGGACTGTAAACCTGTATCGAAAGGTGTTGGCTGGAGACGGTGTTTAGAGGAGAGAGTATTATCTGCCTGGCCGCCGCCGCCTGGCAGGGGATGTGGGCCCGCGCGCAGCAGTTCATGACTATATTTGCCCGCTCGGGTAACAGGATATTGTATGTTGACCCCCCCCTTACCCTTCTTTCCCCCCTGAAAAATCCCGCCCTGCGGGACGTGCCGAAAAACATCCGGCAGTGCGGGGGAGAGAATATTGATCTCTACAGCCCGCCGGTTATACTGCCCTTCGGCAATATGTACCGGCCTGTCAACCGCGTCAACCAGAGGATCATCGCCGGCGGCCTCAAAAAGCTCTGCCGGGAACTGGCATTCAAGCCCACCATCTGCTGGACCTACCTGCCCAACACGGTTGACCTGCGCCTACCTGCCGGCGTCACGCTTGTTTACGACTGCGCGGACGAGCATACTGCTTTTCCCGGCTTGATCAATAAAGCAACAGTTTTGAAAATGGAAAAGGAGCTTTTTGCCCGCGCTGATGTGTCGCTGGCCAGCGCCCGGGAACTCTGCGAGCGCAAGAAAGAATTTGCGCCGGCTATCGGGTTGACGCCAAACGGTGCCGACGTGGCGCATTTTAGCAAGGCCATGCAGCCCGGTCTGCCGGCGCCGCCGGAGTTTCAGAATTTACCCCGGCCGGTTGTCGGTTATGTCGGGGCGATCAGTGCCTGGTTCGACCAGGAGATGTTGGCGGCCGCCGCCCGCGTTCACCCGGAATGGTCGTTTGTCTTGATTGGTCCTGTGGACACGGATGTATCACTGCTTAACTCTCTGCCCAATGTCTGCCTGACCGGGCGCAAGGACTATGCTGTTCTGCCGGCGTACCTGAAATGTTTTGACATTGCCGTGATTCCTTTCAAAATCAACGAGCTGACCACGGGTGTGAACCCGGTGAAACTATATGAATATCTTGCCGCCGGTCGCCCGGTTGTTTCTTCAGATCTGCCCGAAGTAAGGACATTCCGGCCTCATGTGGCGATAGCCGGAAATGCGGTGGAATTTGTCAGGAAACTGGAGGAGGAATTAGCTGCAGATTCGCCGGAAAAAGGGGCGGTGCGGCTGGAAATTGCCGGGCGGCATTCCTGGGGAGCCAGGGCTGAATCCGCGGCGGCGGCTGTTAAGCGGTTCAGAAAAAGAAAAGATGTTGGGTGATAATAGTCTAAGCAAAAAATTTGTTGAATTATGGCTAAAATTTTATGGGAAAAATATAAAAATATTGGTTTGTTTGACAGGGTTTAGAATAACACTGTCGAAGTATAATTTTGACAGAAGTTGGTGAGCAAAACTGGAAAAATTTCTATTGTTTCTTTTGCAGGGAATTCCGGAATCATCGGGGTATTTCGCATTAAGTTTGGCCTTGTTAAGAGTTCCCCTGCGCTGGAAGCCTATCATAGCGGCAGGTACGGTATTAGCCATCGTTCTTTTCGCGGTGCGGTCTCTCCCCTTTACTTTTGGTATCCACACGGCAGTTGGAATATTTTTATTAGTAATTGTTATTAACAGGGCTACTAATATAGCGATAACGAGAATTTTCATAGCGGTGCTCGTTAGTTTTTTAACCCTGATGTTGCTTGAACTGGTGATGCATGAATCCTTTTTTGCGTTAACAAAACTGGAGCCACAGACTTTTATAAAAGATCGCATTTTTTTATGGACATTATTAGGACTTCCTCAGGCTTTATTGATGAATATTTTTGCTGTATTAATTTCTAAATTAAAAAAACCTAGGGAGGACGCCTGGCAGATATGAGTTATCTTGCAGTCAGTAAAAGTGTCGCCGGATTTTTAAATAAAAAAGCCGGATTGGACCTGGAGAAGGAAGTCGTCCTGGCTTATGCAATTGAAATGCTGGTCATTTACCTGGGCAACATCCTGTTCACCCTCCTGCTGGCCGCGCTGCTCGGCGTTATGCCCGGCGTCATTTCCTGCCTTATTGCGGCTTTCCTGTTCAGGCATACAGCAGGCGGCGCCCATTCCAATTCCCCCTGGCGCTGTGCTGCGGTCACTATCACCGTATACCCGGCAATGGCCCTGCTGGCGCTAATTCTGGCGAAATTTGGAACAACGTTTATAGACGCTCTTGCAGCCGTGGCTGTCCTGATCGGGTTGCTTACGATTGCCGCACTGGCCCCGGTCGACTCCCCGTCCGCCCCCATTCTTTCACCGTACCGGAGAAAGAAACTAAAAATACTATCCCTGGCAGTCTATACAATGATTGCG
>JAQVLS010000250.1 GCA_028704035.1 Desulfotomaculaceae bacterium
AATTCTCAGTTTATCGGCCACCATAGCGATAAATTCACTATTGGTGGGTTTGCCGCGCTCCAAGTTTATGGTATAACCAAAAAATTTAGCCATCATCTCTACATTACCGCGGTCCCAGGCAAGTTCAATGGCATGCCTGATTGCCCGTTCTACCCTGCTCGGAGTCGTCTGGAACTTCTGGGCAATCATCGGGTAAAGTTCTTTGGTTACCGCACCCAGCAAACCGACTTCTTCTATGACCATTAAAATAGCGTCCCGCAGGTAATGATAACCCTTGATATGCGCCGGCACTCCCATCTCGTGAATGATGTTTGTTACTGAAATATCAAGATTTTTCGATTTGGCTGGTGTAATATATTGTGACACGTTGACTCCATCAGCGAGCTGGCGAATACGAGTGGCCAGGACGTTAAAATCAAACGGCTTTAAAATATAATAATCCGCGCCCAATTCTACCGCTCTTTGCGTTACGCTTTCCTGACCAAAAGCTGTCAGCATAATAATTTTGGGCTTGCTGCCGGAAAGGTCCGACACTAGTTTTTCCAGGACTCCGATCCCATCGAGATGGGGCATGATAATGTCCAAAACAACTACGTCGGGGTTAGTTTCTTTGATCATTTGCAATGCTTCCAGACCGTTATAAGCTATCCCGACAAGGCCTAAGTCCTCCTGTTGAGTAAAAAATTCCTTGAGCAGCTCGCAGAAGTCTCTGTTATCATCTGCAATTAATAGACGAATAGACCTCTTAATCATAAAGTATCCCGCCTCCTAAATCTTTTTCTATTATTTGTTAATTTATACTATTACCTAAGATTCGACGGCCAAAATAAAACTCCTTCAAATAATTATGGCAAATGGAATATAATGACTATTAATTTCAGTAATGCTAAGATAAGTATATTTTATAGAAAAAAATAACCCCGGTCATAAATCAACCAGGGTAAAATAGTTTAAGCGGCAGGTTGTTCAACAATTTGGGCATATTTATTTTGCAAACCAGATTCTTCAACCATCCATTCAGCCGGTATTCCGTAGCCTTTTGTCGGATCATTAACAAATACATGGGTAACCGCTCCCACAAGCCTGTTGTCCTGAATAATCGGACTGCCGCTCATACCTTGTACAATACCGCCGCTCTTTTCTAAAAGCCGCTGGTCAGTAACTTTTATTACTATTGCCTTACCGTCGTGTCTTGCCAAAGAGTTAATTTTAATAATTTCTATTGTAAATTTTTCTACATTATTCTCCTCTACAACTGTTAACATCTCAGCCTGTCCTTCATGAATCTGATTAACCGCAGCCACCGGTATCGGCTCAGCATAAGCATCTTTTAAAAAAATATTCTTTAAATCGCCGAAGATCCCCTGCTTGGAATTCTTAGTAATAGTGCCGTTTACTATTTTATCACCTGGTAGTAATCCTATTTTTTCACCGGGCTGTCCCTTTTTTCCTCTATGGATATTCTGGACATCAGCGCCTATAATCCGGCCATCCGATATTTCCACGGGACGGCTAGAATCGCTGTCTGTGACCATGTGACCCAAGGCGCCGTAAATCATACTTTCAGGCTCATAGAAAGTAAGTGTACCAATACCTGCCGTACTATTTCTGATCAGCAGTCCCACTTTGAAACTCAGCGTGTCCCGGCAGAATACCGGATTAACATCGACAACAAATGTCCGGTCGCCACGTTTCACCTCTATAGTCAGAGGTTTACCGACGGCGCCCGCCGCCGCGACAGCCTCGCGGAACTGCGCCTCGCTGCGCAGGACCACGTCGTTAATCTTTAAAATTACATCTCCTTCCTGCAAGGCTTTTGACGGATTAACATGGTTGCCGTACTGATCAAGAACTGTGGAATACCCGGCCACTATTAACCCCTGAGAATGGATTAAAACCCCGATTGACTGGCCGCCCGGTATAACCATGACCTGGGAGACAGCACTCAGCACATCTCGTATCGGTATCAGGCCAAACAAGCTACGTCTTACTTGATAATCTCCCGGTTCCGCCGCGACCGGACAAGCTACTATAAGATTTTCATTTTTATGCTTTATACCTTGTGTCTGGCAGGAGAATAAACCGGAAAACAAAAACAGAACACAGCATAAGAGTCCGAGAAATCTTCCCCTCAAGCATCACTCCTCCAGTTTTATTGCCAGCCACCTCCAAACAAAAAGAAAATTCAAGATAATCTCATTAATTCGGCAATATTAAGTGTAAATTTAATATAACCTTTAATAAACGCTTTTATTAAGCCTAAATGTTCCTTAATCTCTCAAAACGTGTTTTCACAAGTCTTAAAAGCCATTTTGTAAGTTTTAGTTCTTTTTCCTGGTATAAAAATAAAAAATCATGTTTTTTACAAACATGATTTTTTTAAAAGCCGGGAAATATCTCTATTGGGGAGAATAACCAGATCGCAGCATCTGCCGCGCGTGCCGCAAGGTAATTTCAGTTACCTCACTGCCGTCCAGCATCCTTGCCAGTTCCTCCAGGCGCTCTTCGGGATT
>JAQVLS010000047.1 GCA_028704035.1 Desulfotomaculaceae bacterium
TGCTGTAATGCCCAACAGGGCCGCTGTCCCGGTATCTGTGAGCACCGCGCCGGGTACTATCTCTCGAACGGCTTTCATTCGGGTATAAACTTCTGGTATTTGCTCTGTAAAGATTAAATCCTTCAGCGACTCGCCTTTGTCCATGAACTCTTTCCACAAGCGGAATCTGAGCGTGCGGTTGCTTTCCTCAGCGCTGAAACCATGATCTTGCACAGCTGCGGCAAGCCGGGCAGGGAAAGGCTGTTCAAAGGCGGCCAGGGCTTTTTGAAATGCCGGCAGGTCGATATCTCCCAGCCATATTTTATCGGCGTCAGCGGGTACGGTTTCGACCAGTTCAATCCCCATCTGGCGGATTCTGGTTAGATTGTCACTGAAGGTATATGCGGCCTGTGTTGTCGCGTAGACTTTCAAGCCTGCTGCCAGGTGCTGTCTCACAGCAGAAAAACAGGCCCCGCCGCCCATTACATGACCATTAAGATAAATGCTATGCCTCTGCTGCGTTGCCCGGCGGATCTGTCCGGCGACAAGCCGCGTCCGGCTTGGCATCACCAATTTGGGACAATTCTCTATGTTTTTCCCGGCCTGATAGACTAACACATCCTGGGTCCCCGAACCAACATCAATCACCAGGGTATCTTGCTTAAATAATTCGCTTCCACATACTGTCACCATTGACGCTCCTTTGCTTGTCTTTTTGTTCTTGTCATATTAACCTCCATTTCTGTTAACTGTATCTTATCAAACTCTTCGAAATTATATCACCCACCCGTGAAGGAAAGAGACAAAAAGAATGAACGTCGCTCTGTCTCCCCTGTTTCCTGAATAAACACAAGTGCTGCCTTGACTTAAGACGGCAGGTGTAGTATATTTGTATACGATTATAATACCGATGTTCCTCGATAGCTCAACGGTAGAGCAACCGGCTGTTAACCGGTAGGCTGTAGGTTCGAATCCTACTCGGGGAGCCATTTTATTTTATGAAATCGCGCTGTGGCGCGGTTTTTTATGTTTTTCAAAGCCCCGCAAAGGGAAGAATAAAAAAAGTATTGATAATTATTATCAATTTCCATTATAATAAAGTAAAGGTCAGTCAATGTCAAAGGATTTGATAAGTTTGAATAACATTTCAGATTTGATTGAACGTTATTTAAAGCAGCTCCTGGCTGAAGGCAATAGGGAATTTGTTGAGGTGCAGCGCAGTGATCTAGCCTTGCGTTTTAGTTGTGTTCCTTCCCAAATAAATTATGTGCTGACGACACGATTTTCTGCCGGGCATGGTTATTTTGTGGAGAGCAGGCGGGGAAGCGGCGGGTACATCCGGATCATTAAGATTCCCCTTGGCCGGAAGTCTGATACGGTTCTTGAACTGTGCGACATAATCGGTGATGCAATTTCCCAGGCAGATGCGGATGGTGTGATCAAACGACTGCTGGAAGAAAAGTTTATATCTTTACGCGAAGCCAGGGTTATGCACGCAGCGGTAGACGGAAACATTTTAAAGTTAAGTATGCCTGTACGGGATAAGTTGAGAGCGCTCCTGCTGAAGGCCATGATAAAAGCCATTCTGCGCGGCGGTTAGCGTTTATTTTGAAAGGAGAATAGATTTATGTTCTGTGAAAAATGTAATCAGCGGCCGGCGACGGTACACATTGCAGAAATTATAAATGGACAGAAACAAGAAACCCACCTTTGTGAAATATGCGCCAAAGAAATCAAAATTCATGGATTTGGCTTTTTCCCGCAGATGAATTTGAATAAATTCATGGCGGGTCTTTTAAATGGCGATTTTAACGGCAGTAGCTATAATCAAACTGGTGCCACAGGCAAAGTATGTGAAAAATGCGGAGTTTCAGAAGAACAGTTCGCCAATAAGGGACTTTTGGGATGTGGCGAATGCTATCCTTATTTTGAGGAAAAGATGCTCCCGCTTTTGCGTAGAATCCACGGCAACATGCGTCATGTCGGTAAAATCCCGGAACGCAAGGGCGGCCGGGCTAGATTGGTTAAAGAAATCGAGATCGCCAAAAGACAGCTTAAGGAAGCCGTTGATCATGAAGAATTTGAACTGGCAGCTCAGCTGCGCGATAATATCCGTCAGCTTGAAAAAAGTTTTGAAGAGGGGGGTGAGGGGTAAGTGCCTATTAATGGTAAAACCAGCAGCGCGAACAGCCGCTGGATGAATTCTGACGGACCGGATGCGGGTATTGTAATCAGCAGTCGGATCAGAATTGCTAGGAACCTGGCAGGTGTTCCCTTTCCCCACCTGTTAGAGCCGGAAAAATCCATGGAGGTTATTAACGAAATCAAGAAAGCTTTAGAAAATAAAGAAGCTGCAGATCTTATCGGCAACATGGAATTAACCCTGATGAATGATTTGTCGCTGCTTGAACGGCAGATATTGGTGGATAAGCACCTGATTAGTCTCGAGCTTTTAAACAACTTTCAATCTAGAGCGGCAGCGATCCGTGATGATGAAGCTGTCACAGTAATGATAAATGAAGAGGATCATCTGCGTATCCAGTGCCTTTTTTCCGGTCTGCGTCTAAAAGAAGCCTGGGCGGTTGTGAACAATATTGACGACGGACTGGAAAGGACTCTGGACTACGCCTTTTCAGAAAAACTTGGTTACCTTACTTCATGCCCGACAAATACCGGGACTGGCCTGCGTGCTTCAGTCATGCTTCATCTCACAGGGCTAAAAATAACAAACCAGTTAGGCGGAGTCTTTAACGCCATAAGCAAGCTGGGCTTGACGGTGCGGGGCCTTTACGGTGAGGGGACAGAAGCGCTGGGAGATCTGTTCCAAATATCAAACCAGATTACACTGGGGCAGTCAGAGGATGAAATAATAAATAATCTTATTTCCATCACCAAGCAGCTGTTGGCCCAGGAACAAGAGTCCCGCCAGGTTTTATACCGGGAGAGGCGCGAGGTTATTGAAGATCGCGTTTGCCGGGCTTATGGCATATTAAAGTGCGCAAGGATTCTGGCCATGGAAGAGACAATGCGGATGTTGTCAGATCTGCGGCTGGGGATAGAATTAAAAATAATTTCCGGGATACAGGAAAAACTCATTAATGAGTTAATAGTAAAGATCAGGCCCGCTTTTTTAATAAAAACGGCCGGACAGGATATGTCAAAAAGAAAGTTGGATATAGCCAGGGCAGGCCTGATCAGAAAAGAGTTTGAGAACGGTCACATAGGACATTGACATAAAGACATGTCATTAAATGAATGGAATGTCATCACTCACGACTAATATTGGAGGTGTTGAAATATGTTTGGCAGATTTACCGAACGTGCGCAAAAAGTGTTGTTATTTGCCCGGGAAGAAGCGAAAAAGGCTAATTACCCTAATATCGGGACGGAACACTTGCTTTTGGGACTGATCCGGGAAGGGGAAAGCATCGCGGCTAAAGTCCTTCTTACATTGGGGTTAGATGCTGGTAAGGTAAGAGAGGCTGTAGCACAAATGGTTGAAACGAGTAATGAACCAGCCCTGCCCGAACCTTCCCTTACGGCTAGGGCTAAAAAAGTTCTGGAACTATCTTTGGATGAAGCACGCCGTATGGGAAATAATTATGTCGGTCCTGAACACCTCCTTCTGGGTTTAATTAGAGAAGGCGAAGGTGTCGCGGCGAGTATACTAAGCGCCATGGGGGCCGATTACCGCAGACTGCGGACCATGGTCGCTCACCTGCAAGGGGGGCAGACTCCGCCTGAAAGCCAAGCGCAGGACCAGAACAAAGCCATTTCTACCCAAACCCTTGACCAGTTCGGGCGGGATCTTACTTTAATGGCCAAAGAAGACAAGCTGGACCCTGTGGTGGGCCGGGAAAAAGAGATTGAAAGAGTAATTCAGGTACTTTCCAGGCGCACCAAGAACAACCCCGTCCTGATCGGCGAACCCGGTGTTGGGAAGACAGCTGTGGCCGAGGGGTTGGCCCAGCGCATTACAACCGGTAATGTTCCTGAAATCCTCATTAATAAAAAATTGGTTACACTCGATATGGGTTCCCTGGTAGCTGGTACCAAATACCGGGGGGAATTTGAGGAGCGCTTAAAGAAGATTATTGAAGAGATCCGCCAGGCCGGGAATATTATAATGTTTATCGACGAGCTTCATACACTGGTAGGAGCAGGCGCCGCGGAAGGGGCCATAGATGCCGCCAACATCCTGAAACCAGCCCTGGCCAGGGGTAAACTGCAGTGTATCGGCGCCACTACCCTTGATGAGTACCGCAAACATATTGAAAAGGACGCCGCGCTCGAGCGGCGCTTCCAGCCCATTATCGTGTCCGAGCCGACGGTAGAAGAGTCTATCCAGATTTTGCAAGGGCTCAGGGACAGGTACGAAGCGCACCACAGGGTCAGGATTACCGACGCCGCCCTTGATGCGGCCGCGAGGTTGTCCAGCAGATATATTACCGACCGGTTTCTGCCGGATAAAGCTATTGATCTGATGGATGAGGCCGGCTCCAGGGTGAGATTGCAGGCATTTGTGGCGCCGCCGGAATTAAAAGAATTGGAAAAAAAATTAGAAGATTTGCAAAAAGAAAAAGAAGCTGCGATAAACGGCCAGGAATTTGAAAAGGCCGCTGAATTGAGGGATCAGGAACAAAAATTACGGTTAGAGCTTGATGAGAGCAGGGAATCATGGAAACAAAGAACAAGCGGTGCAGAATTGGTGGTTGACGAGGACGCAATAGCCCATATCGTTTCGACTTGGACCGGGGTCCCGGTGAAGAAGTTGACAGAGGGAGAATCTGAAAGGCTATTGAAAATGGAAGAAATTCTGCACCAACGCGTCGTTGGGCAGGATGAAGCAATACAGGCCATAGCGAGAGCTATACGCAGAGCCCGGGCGGGCTTAAAAGATCCGAGGCGTCCTGTTGGTTCCTTCATCTTTCTGGGGCCGACCGGCGTGGGTAAGACTGAGCTGGCCAGAGCCCTGGCAGAGGTTCTTTTCGGCAACGAGGAAGCTATGGTCCGGATCGACATGTCTGAGTACATGGAAAAATTCGCAGTCTCCCGGCTGGTAGGCGCTCCCCCCGGCTATGTCGGATATGACGAGGGGGGACAGCTGACCGAGGCTGTACGGCGTAAACCATACACGGTGGTACTGCTGGATGAGATTGAAAAGGCTCACCCGGATGTCTTCAATATCCTATTGCAGGTGATGGAGGACGGCAGACTGACAGACGCCGGCGGGCGTACAGTAGATTTTAGAAATACCGTGTTGATTATGACCTCAAACGTGGGTCTGCACACAATCAGAAGAGAAGCAGTTTTGGGCTTTAGGACGGGTGAGCAGGAAAAGTCTAATTACGAAAATATGAAGAAGAGGATAACTGATGAACTGCGCCGGACCTTCCGGCCCGAATTTCTCAACCGGATCGACGAAACTATAGTCTTCCACTCCCTTACAGAAGAACACATTAAAGATATCGTAGGTCTAATGCTGAAAGTAGTGATCGCCAGGATGAAGGAAAACGAGGTTGAAGTTGAGGTTGCTGAAGAGGTCAAAGCTCTTCTGGTCAGAGAGGGTTTTGATGAGGCATACGGCGCCAGGCCGCTGCGGCGGGCCATATTACGCCTTGTGGAAGACCGTCTGTCCGAGGAATTGCTGAAAGGTACATTCCACCGTGGTGACCGGGTACTACTTGATGTGGACGAGACCGGCAATGAAACAAAAGTAGTAAAATTGTAACGAATGACACTGTGAGTGAAAAATTCACCTGTTCAGATAAAAAAGGGCGTCTTATTTTAATGGGCGCCTTTTATAATAATGCAGGTGCTTGAAGGCCAGGCCGCTTGTAGTATGTCTTTCTAAATGTTATAATCTAGTAATAATTAAAATTTGGAGAATTCTTGTCGATGCGTACAAAGACCAAATACCTATGCCAGGAATGCGGGCAGCAGTCAGCCCGCTGGTTGGGACGCTGCCCCGGCTGCGGTACCTGGAACAGCCTGATTGAAGAGTGTGTTAACCCGCGCAAGGAGGTCAATCCCTCCTCTCTGGGGGGTGACTTGCCGCGTCCGGTTACGGAAGTGTCCGTACTGGAAGAAGAACGTTTTTCCACAGAACTTGGTGAAATGGACCGTGTCCTTGGCGGGGGCCTGGTGCCTGGTTCGCTGGTTTTACTCGGCGGCGATCCGGGGATTGGCAAGTCGACCCTGCTGCTTCAGGCATCTCAATTACTCAGCCGCAAGATGCAAGTGCTATACGTATCCGGGGAAGAGTCGACACGACAGATTCGGCTTAGGGCCGACCGCCTGGGAGAGCTTTTGCCTGGTTTACTGTTGTTATCTGAAACGGATATAGATGTTATGGAGCGCCATCTCAGGGAGCTCGCGCCGCCGGTGGCGGTGATTGATTCTATACAAACGATGTATAAAAGTGATTTAGGCTCTGCCCCAGGAAGTGTGGGACAGGTCCGCGAATGCGCGGCCCAGCTTATGCGCCTGGCCAAGACAGAAGGCATCTCAATTTTTCTGGTTGGGCATGTGACCAAAGAAGGCGTGATCGCCGGCCCGCGGGTATTGGAGCACATGGTCGATACCGTCCTTTACCTGGAAGGTGACCGGCACCAGTTTTTCCGTATCCTGCGCTGTGTAAAAAACAGGTTTGGTTCAACAAACGAAATAGGCATTTTTGAAATGAGCGGCAGCGGCCTGATTGAGGTAACTAACCCCTCGGCCCTGTTTTTAATTCACCGCTCACAGGGAGGAGTGCCCGGGTCGGCTGTTGCCGCAGCGCTGGAAGGGAGCAGGCCGCTTTTAGTAGAGATACAGGCCCTGGTATCACCGGCAGGATACGGTACACCGCGGCGGATGACCGCAGGAGTTGATTATAACCGGGTGGCCCTGATCACAGCTGTTTTGGAAAAGAGGGTTGGTTTAAACTTAGGTAGTCATGATATTTACGTCAATGCTGTCGGCGGGGTAAAGCTCGATGAACCCGCGATAGACCTGGCTATCGCCTGTGCTTTAACCTCAAGTTTCCGGGATAAGCCTGTTGACAGCGAGATGGCTTTAGCCGGGGAAATAGGACTTACCGGTGAACTGCGACCGGTTACCGGGGTAGAGAAAAGAGTAAAAGAGGCCTTTAAACTTGGTTTCAAACGCTTTTTGTTGTCCGGCCAAAGCGCTGCAGACCATACTGCGGATACGGGTATATTAACCGCTGATACACTTGCTACAGCGCTGGATCTGGCTATAAAGGTATAAAGGTGGTTAATTTGAAAGAAGAAAAAATAGCGGGAAAATTACTTAAAGTATTGCGTACTGTAGCGCCGGGTACCCCCCTGCGAGATGGTCTTGAAAATATTCTCAGAGCAAAAACCGGCGGTTTGATAGTAATCGGTGAGTCATCAGAGGTTATGAAAATTATAGAAGGCGGCTTTGTCATCAATGCTGATTTTACGCCTGCCGGTCTTTACGAGCTGGCTAAAATGGACGGGGCGATTATATTAAGTAAGGACGCCAAAAAAATCCTGGCGGCCAACACCCAGTTGGTCCCGGAGCAAAGCATTCCATCAAGTGAGACGGGTATTCGTCACCGCAGTGCGGAAAGGGCGGCGAAGCAGACAGACACGCTGGTTATTTCCATATCACAGCGGCGGGGTGTAATAACAATCTATAAAGGAACTTTAAAATATGTCCTAAAGGATATCAGCGTGCTGCTGTCAAAAGCCAACCAGGCTCTCCAGACTCTTGAAAAATACCGCTCTGTACAGGACAAGCTGCTGCTGGGTTTAAGCGCTCTAGAGTTTGCGGATGCTGTTACATTATTCGATGTGGCCAAATCCATACAAAGAGTTGAAATGGTTTTAAGGGTGGTCAGGGAGATAGAAATGTATATCAGTGAACTTGGCGTTGAGGGCCGGCTGATTACCATGCAGATAGAGGAACTGGTGGCTAACACGGAAGACGAAGGTCTCCTGGTAATCCAGGATTATGCGATGAACATAGGGGAGAAAACACCTTCTACTATTCTTAATATTATTAGAAGTTTGCCTTCAGAAGACATCCTTGACCTGGCTCTAATTGCCAGGGTTCTTGGCTATCCCGGCAGCGCCGGCATTCTTGACCAGCATGTTATGCCCAGGGGTTATCGGGTTTTGGAGAAAATACCCAGACTGCCACTGTCCGTTATTGACAACCTGGTTAAGGAATTTGGCGCACTCGGCAAAACCCTGGTAGCTACAATAGAAGAACTTGACGGGGTGGAAGGTATTGGTGAAGTCCGCGCCCGTTCCATTAAAGATGGTCTCAACAGGTACCGCGAGAAGGTTTTACAAGAATGGCCCAGATAACACTCATCAATAATTTTTATATAATTTATCTTAGAGTTTAGTGTTGACACTGTATTATAGCTGTGCTAAAATTATAGTTTATTTGACACAGCGCTTTTTTTGTGGTATATTTTATAGGTGGCAAATATGTTGTTATGAAAACATGGGGGGGGTACGGCATGTTTAAAATAGGAGATAAAGTGGTGTACCCGATGCATGGTGCAGGCGTAATCGAATCCATTGAAGAGAAGGAAGTGCTGGGAGAAAGGCGTAAGTATTACATTCTGCAGCTGCCGGTGGGTGATATGAAAGTAATGATCCCGATCAACAATGGTGAAGGTGTGGGTTTAAGAGAGGTAATTGACTGGCAGGGTGTGGAGAAGGTGTTGCACATCATGCGCCAGCAGTGTACTGCAATGTCGCCGAACTGGAACCGCAGGTACCGCGCCAATTTAGAAAAAATTAAGAGCGGTAACATATATGAAGTGGCCGAAGTTGTGCGCAACCTAATGAAGAGGGACCGTGAAAAGGGGCTTTCTTCCGGCGAAAGAAAAATGCTGGATAATGCAAGACAAATCTTAATCAGCGAGCTGGTTTTAGCCACGGAACTGGAGGAGGAAAAGGCCCAGTCGCTTTTAGATGGCGCCTTTGCTTAAAAAGCGTCAGTATTTACTGACGCTTTTTAATTTAATGCGATCTATTGATGCAATGTGTATGCAAATTATATAATATAGTTGTTGGTTTGAAAATAGTTTGTAGAGGAGGTGATAAGTAAGTGTTAAAGAGGATTGTGTATATTGTTCTGCTAACTGTTTTTACCGCCGGTGGATTTGCCTCGGGGTATTTTTTGGTTAACAGCGACTTAATTTCTTTTTTTGTCAATCTGCCACAGCAGTTCAAATTTGGTTTTATTGGGCTTTCTACATTGTTATTCCTGGTGGCTGGTATTCTGCTGATACCGCTGCTCATCCGCTGGGTCATACGGCTGATGGTTTTTATTGAGCAGTATTTGCAAAGGATACCGTCTCAGGATCTGTTAATGGGCTTAGTTGGCCTGGTTATTGCACTTATAATTGCTAATTTAATAAGGCCGGCCATTTCTTCGATTGGTTGGCCGGGAATTGTTTTATCGGTTTTATTAACCTTGTTCCTGGCATACCTTGGATTAAGTGTTTTCATTAAAAAACGTGAAGAGCTTTTATCACTTTTCACCAGCATATCCAAGTTCGGCAAGGAACGTGTCGCGAAAGCCGAGCTCCGCGCCGGGCAGTTAAAAATTCTCGACACCAGCGTTATTATTGACGGGAGGATATCAGAGCTTTGCGAAAGCGGTTTTATCGAAGGAATCCTCCTCGTTCCTGCCTTTGTGCTTGAGGAACTGCGTCATATTGCCGACTCTCCGGATCTCCTGAAACGGAACAGGGGCCGACGAGGCCTGGACATACTGAATAAGATGCGTAAGGATCAGGATATCAAGATCCAGATATATGACAATAACCGCGGGTTGGAGGAAGCGGCTGAGGTAGACACCAAGCTGGTCAAACTGGCCCAAAAACTTACAGCCAAAATTGTTACAAATGATTTCAACCTAAACAAAGTAGCGGAACTGCATGGTGTCAAAGTGCTCAA